>JAZNRM010000032.1:0-4926 GCA_045590695.1 Methanobrevibacter sp. | reverse complement strand
TATTTAATTGTTATATTTAATTAATTTTTTAATTATTTAAACTTATCTAAATTTTTTTATTTCTAATTTTAAATTTTTTATTAGAAATATTATTAATTTTATAAAAATTAATATTATATAAAATATTTTAGATTATTTATACTTTTATAAATAATGATATAAATACTTTTAATTTTTCATATTGTTTTAATGACTTTGGAGAAAAAATAGAAAAAAATTTGCTAAAAAATAACTAAAAAAGAGAAAAATGCAAGAACTAAATAAAAAAGAGAAAGGAGTTAATATTAACTCCAAAAACAAATTTTAATTTTTTCTGATAGCTAATGAAAACAATGCTAACAATGATAAAATAGCTAAAGCAAATGGATAACCTGTTTTTTTCTTAGAAATATCTATTTGCTTTTTAGAGCTTTTGATAGGATTTCCATTGGATTTAGAATCTAAATTCTTATCTGAACCTTTATCCTCATTTCCAAAAAGATCATCTGGGAAATAATCATCCCAAGGGAACTCATCATAATAATCCTCATTTGAATCGTTTTCTGGATTTTCTGGATTATCAGGGTTATCTGTATTTCCTGGATTTTCTGGAACTTCAGGTTCATCAGGATTATCATCACCGCTTTCATTTAAAATGACATCAACGATTGCAGAATCAAAATTATTTGATTGGTTCATATCAGGAGTTGAAGAGTTTGCGCTAACACTATTTACCACTTCTCCTTCCTCCAATGCTTTAGAGGAAATGACCAATAATGCTGATTCATTGCTCTCCAAGTCACCTACTTTCCAGATTAGCTCAACAAGATTACCGTCATCATCTGTTATGCTTTCCAATTCACCTTTAGTCAACTCATATATGATAAATTCCAAGCTTTCAGGAAAACTGCCATTTACAATAACTTCACTTGCCTTATCCGGCCCATTATTGGTAACATTTATTATCCAATTCACAACATCATCAACGTAAACTGGATTCTTATCTGCAATTTTTGTTACAGATATATCACATATTGGAAGTATTTCCAAACTATCGTTATCATGGTTGTTTTCCTTATTCGGTTCATAAGTGATTGTTTCCACATCAGCAAGAACAGTTACATTCTCATTGGACCTGTTGGCTTTAGTGCTAATGTTCAATGAAACGCTATCACCACTGCCTAAATCACCTATAATCCATTCATAGTTTTCCAAATCAAATGAATCATCAGAAGCATTCAAGACAATCAATCCTAAAGACTCCAAATCAGACAATGAAACTGAAACATTGGAAGCATCATCAGGACCATCATTGGAAACTACAATGGTCCAACCCACAATATCTCCATAGTTAACTGTATCATTTGATGCATCAATATCGATTATCAAGTCACATACTGGAGTGATTATCAAGGAGTCGTTATCAATGTTGTTTTCATAATCTGACTCCAATGTGCTTGTTTCCACATTAGCTATTACTGTAATTGTATCATCAGATTTGTTGACTCTTGTTGTAATGATTAATGAAACATTTTCACCACTATCTAAATCACCAATAATCCAATCATAATCATTCAAATCAAAAGAATCATCAGAAGCATTCAAGACAATCAAATCCAATGATTCCAAATCAGACAATGAAAGAGTTACATCAGCTGCATCATCTGGACCATCATTTGAAACTACAATGGTCCAATCCACAGTATCATCCTTATTTACAGGACTTTCAGATACACTCACTTTAGTTATCAAATCACATATAGGCAAAGCATCGACACTATCTGAATCAAAATTATTTGATTCTATTGGGTCATAAGTATCTGAACTTACATTTGCATTAAGGATTAAAGGTTTATCTGATGAATTCACTTTGGTTGAAATAACAAAACTGATTTCATCTCCAACCAATACGTTTGGAATTTCCCATTTATTCTCATCAGGATTGAATGTATCATTAGAACTGTTTAAATAGATCAATTCCTCATCCAAGTAATCCAATAAGACAATCACTTTGCTTGCATTGTTTGGTCCATTGTTTACAACAGTTATAGTCCAATTGACAATGTCTCCATAATTTGCAATCTCATCAGATGCATTCACTGTAATGGCCAAATCTGCCATAAGAACCCTAATGGTCTTATTGTCAATGTTATTTGTAAGATTTGAATCCTCTTCAATTGATGAGACATTTACAGGATAGTCAATAAGCCCTGTCTTATTGGTTTGAACGTTGATGACCAAAGTTTGATTTTCACCTACATCCAAGTTTCCAATATCCCAAATTCCATTGTCAGGATTATATGTGCCTATTGAAGGAACAGAAGATAAGTAAATCAATCCCTCTGGAATGATTGCACTTACATTCACTCCAGTTGCATTATTTGGACCATTGTTCTTGACTTTAATAGTGAATTTAACTGTTTTGTTGAAATCTATATTCACTCTGCTTGATCCAATGTCAACAGCTACATCAACAATAGGAATAATCTCAAACTCATTTGTTTCATCTATTTCCTTATAGTAATCATCTTCAAAATGCTCTGCATAGAGATGATATTTTCCAGGACTTAATGGATTGCCAATATAATCGCTAATATTGAAATGTATATCTCCAAGAATGCCTGTTGTGAATGTTTCATTCAAGATAATGTCGTTGCCTGAAATCATATCAGAAACTACATCTGAAGAAGATAAGAAACCTACTTCATCGGAAACATCTCTATAAATGATTACATTAACCAATTGGTTATCCTCTCTATCGTCCTGATACAATAAACTGCCGTTTATGCTGTTTTCTGCCCCATCAACTGGATGTATCTCATCATTTCCAGTGATCTTTTGACCTTTTGATGATATGTAACTCACATTATAGAAGTAAATCTCATCCATAGATGCAGTATTATAGATTGCATTTGCAATATTATTTCCACCAATCAAGGTCAAGTTGATTAAAATGTCGCTTTCATTGAAATAGCTGATGGCAGGGTTTACATATGAATCCAATAGATAGGACCAAGCCTGATTCTTGTCAAAATTGGTGTTGGATAATGTCATTTTGGACCCATCTGTATAAATTGCTGAACCGTTACGTGCAGTGTTGAATATGAAATTGGATGAGTCAACAGTATTGTTATCTCCTTTAATGTAAATGGCTCCACCTAATCCGCTGATGATATCAGACTTATTTGGAATAGCAGAGTTATTTGAAAAATCAGAAGCAATTATATTGGCATTTGAACCTTCAATATAGATAGCCCCTCCCTTCTTGCTAACATTGTTAAAACTTAGATTATTCAATATCAAATTGCTGTTTGAGCCTTTAATGTAAATTGCAGCTCCATTTTCACCGGAATTGTTATTGAAATTGCTGTCATAAACATATGTGTTAGGCCCTTTAATGTACACAGAACCATTCACAAGCTTATGATTAGTGAAATTAGAACTGAAAATGTTTGAATTTGATCCAACCACATAAACGGCAGCTCCATAGCTTGCTCTATTTGCATCAAAGCTTGAATTCAATACTGAAACGTCTGTTCCATTTATCAATATTCCTGCACCAATGTTTTTAGCGAAATTCTCATTGAATGTTGAATTGACTATTATTGCCTCATTTCCCATAATGAACAATGCGCCACCATCAGTGCCAGTAGCCTTATTCTCATTGAATGTAGAGTTAATAACCCTTACATTGTTTCCTTTAACTTGAATCGCACCGCCCATAGGAGCAGTGTTGTTTTCAAAGATGCATGAATTGATATTCACGCTAATATTATTCACTTCAAAACCAGTACTTATTGCACCTCCATAAATTCCAGCACTGTTATTGATGAAAATACAATCAATTATGTCACCATCAGAATGCAATGTGGTAGCGCCTCCCACTCTATTGCAATAATTATTGATGAAAGTGGAATTTGAAACCTTTATTCCAGGACGGAAGCAAAATGCACCTGCATGAGTGGTTTCATTGTCGGAAATGGCTGAATTGTTGATGAAAAGACAATTTTCCACACTTCCTTTATTGATCATTGTTTCTGAAACCCCTACTTGCAGTCCTCCACCACAAGCCTGAATGCTCTCATTGTTTCTAACGGTATTGTTGATGAATGTGCAATTTCTAACTGTAACATTGTTTGCAGCTATAGCCACATTTGAATATTTCCAGGAAAATCCGTTATAGAAGTTGGAGTTTTCCAAGAGGAAATTTGTAGTGTTTGGATAAACATAAATATGCGCACAGAATGTGCTTGCATTATTATGATTGAAATTGCAATTGCTTATTTGGCCATTGCCTTCCAAATAGTAGACTGCCTTGTCATTTGCATTAATGAAATTGCAGTTTACCAATTTTACATTAGGAACGGTGACCTTAAAAATTCCAGATAGCTTTTTTGCATCTAAAGTTGCCCTAACAGCTCCAGAACCACCACTTATAGTTACTGATTTGTTGACTATAATAGCTGTCCCGTTTCCTGTATAGGTTTTCCCATTCAGATTAATGGTATCACCGGATTTTGCACTGTTTATTGAACTTTGAATGCTGCTGAATGTATTTCCACTAGGGCTGATACTGGATTTTAGAGAACTCTCATCTGAATTAATAGAACTTAAATTGGGACTGGAATCCCCATTCAAGTTAGATAATTCATTCACAGATCCTACACAATCCTCATCCTCATTGCTATTTACAATATTATCACTTATATCTTCATTTAAATTTGTAAAGGAAGATTCAGACTGTGAATCGCTTACAACTGAATTTAGACTTAAATCATCTAAATCAGTTGCACTAACAGTTGAAAATGTTAAAAATACACAGAGAATCATACAAATTAAACATATAATTTTTAATTTCAATGTACATAACACCTCATAAAATTTAGAAGAGAAACAAATCCTAAAGACTTCCCAACAATAAATCTCAAATATCGTATTGAAAAAGAA
>JAZNRM010000031.1:0-4227 GCA_045590695.1 Methanobrevibacter sp. | reverse complement strand
ACAAATATTTTAAAAAATGTAAAGGAAAAATAAGAAAAAATAAATGAAAAGCGGAGAAAGAAAACGGATAAAAAGAGAATTAAAAAAGAGAATTAAAAAAAGAATTAAAAAAAGAATTAAAAAAAAGAAAGGATAAAAAACTATTTAATTTTAAGTTTAGCCTTTTTGCTGGTCTTCAAGTAGGTGCTGCCTCCTGCAAACTTAACTGTAAACTTATAGGTTTTCCTCTTGGATACCTTAACTTTTACAGTAGCGACACCTTTCTTATTTGTTTTTGCAGTGTACTTCTTGCCGTTTACAATGAAAGTCAATTTCTTTTTGGCAAGGGCTTTTCCACTTTTTGTCTTCAAGGTAGCGGTCAGTTTCTTGATCTTTTTAGATTTCTTGTAAGACCTGTTTTTGACAATTAATTTTGTAGGGACCTTTTTCACATAAACCTTAAAGGATTTGCTGATTGGGCTGTAAACGCTATCTCCAGCATAGTTCACTGTTACAACATATGTCTTGGCAACAGTTAATTTGACTTTTACGGTAGCTACACCTTTTGAATTAGTGTAAGCACTATATGTCTTGCCGCTTACAATAAAGCTAATCTTCTTATTTTTAATTAGCTTTCCATTTGCATCCTTAAAAGTGGCTTTTAGATATTTAACGGCATTGACATAATAAGACTTGTTTGGAGCTGTTAAGCTTGCCTTTTGCTTATTTACAGTTACTTTTCCAGGAGCAAATGATGCACTGAAATCACTATCTCCAAGGAAACTGATTAAAAGATTGTAAATTCCATAACTGTTAATGCTAACAGGAAGCTTTGCGACACCATTGGAATCTGTAAGAATGTCATGAATGGAATTGTTAAATGAAATGTGAATGATCCTATTGGATAATGGATTGTTGCTTTTATCCAAGAGTTTCACTTCAAAGTACTTTATGCTGTTTCCGTAAATGTCCTTATCCAAAGCAGTGAAAGTCAAATCCTTAGCCATAATGATTGTTTTGATTCCATTATTGAAATTGATCTCATTTGAACTTGAATCGTTGAACATGTAATATTCGGCTTGGCTCATGCCTTCAATCAAATTGCTGTTTTCAATATTGACATTATTTATGGAATCGAAAATTGGCCTTTCTGAAATGGATTTCACAAGGGATATTGATTCTCCGTCAACAGCATCATTCCTCTTTTGGAAATCAGCACCATTTATATTGATAGTTGGATAGTCAATGCCAACCGGATTTGTTGAATTGCTGATTTTGGATAATGCAAATAGATCGTTATTGTCCAATATTACAGTCATGTTAATGAAATTCACTGTATTCTTGCCAGAGACAACAAATAGAGGATTGTCATTGGAAACCAATGGATTGGAATTTGAATCAATGTTATCCAACAATCTGCCTCCAACTATGCTGACTGATTTATTGACATTTATGGAATCCTTGATTGCATAAAGGCCATTTCCTAAGTATATGGTGTCTCCATCCTTTGCACTGTCAATGGCACTTTGAATATCATTTGTCGGATTGTCAGAATGAACGATGTTTACTAATGCATTGTTTTCATATATCTCATTGTTAGCGATATCAGGTCTTGACACCTTATTTAAATAAAGTCCAAATGCAGTATCTCCAATCACATCAATGTTGTTAGAGGATATCTTTGGATTAAGACTGTTGACTAGATTTATGCCATAGCTGAAGCCGTCTTCTCTGCTATTGGAAATTGAAATCTTGTTGCTTAGAACTGTTAAAGCATTTGTAATGTCATCATAGCTACTGAATCCTTCATTAAGTGCAGAAATAGCTGAAATGGAATTTGAATCTCCTGACAAGTTAAAAGCATTATTCAAGATTCTTATATTGGCAGCACTTTCATCTGACCCTATTATTTTTATTGCAGATAACTTTGAATCTCCAATAAGATTTGAAACATCAAAATGATTATTCTCAATGATTAAATTGCTGACCCCATCTTTGATAATAATGAATGAGAAGTCTTTATTGAGATTAGCATTTTCCAATTTAAATCTTAAATCAGATATGTTGGTGCTTGATGCCATATCCTCCAAAATTATTGTGGAATTGCTGATTATAGAATCCTTATAAGAACTTATAATCAACGGAATGTCAATTCTAATAGTCTTATTGGTTAAATTTGCTATTTTTAAAGTGTCACCAATAGCTATATCGAAATCATCATGGAAGTTTCCTGCGGAATTGAAAATTGAATCATAATTGTCATCACTCACTATAAAAACAGTTATTTTCAATATGGAATCGTTAAGTGACTCTATATCAATGTCTGCCAATGTCCTAATGATATTTTCGCCGTATAATATATAACTTCCATTATCATTTAAAATGGCTGGGTTATATTCATTAATAACAATGAGGTTGTCCACCATATTGATTTTTGAATTATTCAAGACTAAAGCATAATTTAGAGAATCTACAGTGATTGTATTGTTTATAAAGATAATGTTTTCCACATTGTCCAAATGGAATGCATCAATGCCATTCCTAATGCTTAAAGTGATGTTTTCAATTTTTATGTTTGAGGAATTGATGTTGAAAGGAATGTCTGTTATTTGAGAACCTACTCCTAAGATATGAATTCCTTGATTTATTGTGATTGAATCAACTTCTAAATCGGCAAATTCTCCTTTTAATATAATATTTTCTATTGCCTTTTGATCTTTCATGACTCCCTCAGAGTCAAAAGCATTGAAGAAAGTGTCATTGCTGATTATTATTGAATTGTTGATGAAAGTGATATTGGACTTGTTTTCAACTTCTGCAAAATTGATGGCTGTGCCATTGAAATTAAAGATGCGGTTGTTTTCTATGTAAATGAAATCAGGAATCTTCGCCTTTGACAATACCTTGACTATAATTGCTGTACCTTGAGGAGTGTAAATGTCATTATCGCAGACAGTTACATTGGTCATGTTTCCTCTAATGTACATTCCGTTTCCTGATGTCATGTTGATGAAATTATCCTTAACCAATGAATTTGAAGCTGAAATTGAAAATTCAAATGCATGCTCTCCGCTAATGTTTTGAATGACATTTCCATAAGCGGTACAGTTAACTGTGACATAAATTGCAGACCCGGTTATTTTGCTGTCGTGAATTGTATTGTTTATGACTGTATTGTCATATGAAGAATGGATTCCATACTCTCCACCATCAGTACCGTCATTTCCCTCATAATAGCTTCCAGCTAAATTATAGATATTGTTACCTATGATCTCATTGAAGCTTCCTTCTGAATCCACTCCTCTATACATTAAATATATGGTATTGTTAATTGCCTTGTTGTAATCTCCCATAATATGAACACCATAAGCCCATGCTGAAGGGTTAGGCAATCCTGTATCTTCACTGATTGCAGAGGATCTTATGGTATTGTTGTAAATGTTGTTGTAATTGGACTTTTCAAACCCATAAGTTGTCAAGTATATTCCATTTGAATCCTTTATAGTCACATCATTGGAATAGATGTTATTGTAATGGGACTCTCCAAGGAGGATTCCTGCACGTTTCCAGGACATGTTCATATAGCCAGTGAAGGTAGTTTCAAAGACATTGTCATGGATATTGCAATAGGTGGAACCTACCAAAAGGGTCGGATTACTGTTTGCACCAGTGGAATAGGCATTGCATTTGAAGATGTTTACATGGCTTGAGGAAACAACGTATATGCAAGGATGCTTCTCAAGGTTTACTGTAAATTTTAAATTGGAAACATTTGAATAGATTGAGGAGTTCACATTCTCGTATTTCACTACACAATTGGTTAGGTAAGCATTCTTTAGACTGCTTGTTATTGAGCAAGGAATTGTAAAAGTAAAATTCACTTTATTGAAGTTTCCAGACAAGTCAATGATGTCACCTGACTTGACAATTGAGGTATTCACATAGCCGTTTTTGAAATATTTTGTATAGTTGGAAGGGCTTACCTTATGAACATTTCCACTTGAGCTTGCTGATAGAACATCATTTTGAGCAATATTTTCATCAGCAATAAGTTCATCTTCACCATTTTCATCAGCCATTTGGCAAGAATTAGAAACTGATGAGATATCATCCTTTTCCTCATTTAAGGAAACCTCATCAATTGAAGTTTCCTGGAGATCCATATCATCAACAGAAGCTTGAATACTGTCACCATCTACAGTAGATGCACTCGCAAATGAGATGCTTAGAATAATAAGAATTATTGAC
>JAZNRM010000030.1:0-1687 GCA_045590695.1 Methanobrevibacter sp. | reverse complement strand
TAATTATTATTACTACTTTGTTAATTAGTATTACTAAAACATTGAAAAATTCGTTTAAGTATTACTCACTTAATTATGTCAAGAATTCTATTAGGTTTTGGCTTCTAATTAAGTGCTTTAAAATGGCGTTTATGAACTTTAAAAGATTATAATCATGTTTTACCATGATTTCATATATTTTCCCTAAAAGAGAAAGTTTATCCCATTATTAGAATTAGTGATACAATTATCAAATTGAAATATTTTGACAAAGTGGTAAAATATAAAGGAGATATTAAAAATGAAAGTAGCAATTTTAGGTGCTGGCTGTTACAGAACTCACGCAGCTAGTGGAATTACAAATTTCTCTAGAGCTTGTGAAGTAGCAGAAGCAACTGGTAAAGAAAACATTTCTATGACCCACTCTACTATTGAAATGGGTGCTGAACTTTTAGAATTAGCAGGTGTAGACGAAGTTGTTGTAGCAGACCCTGTATTTGACGGTGAATTCACTGTAGTAGAAGACTTCGATTATGCAGATGTAATCGCAGCACACAAAGCAGGAACTCCTGAAGATGTAATGCCTGCAATCAGAGCAAAAGTAGGAGAATTAGCTGAAACTGTACCTAAACCAGCTGGTGGAGCTATTCACTTCACTCACCCAGAAGACTTAGGTATGAAATGTACCACTGATGACCGTGAAGCAGTAGCTGACGCTGACTGGATCATGACCTGGTTACCAGAAGGAGGTATGCAACCTGCAATCATCGAAAAATTCGCTGATGTAATTAAAGACGGTGCTATTGTAACCCACGCATGTACCATTCCAACTCCTAGCTTAAACAAAATCTTCGAAGACTTAGGTAAAAACGTAAATGTAGCTTCCTACCACCCAGGTGCAGTACCTGAAATGAAAGGTCAAGTTTACATTGCAGAAGGATTTGCTGACGCTGCAGCTATTGAAACCTTAAAAGACTTAGGTACCAAAGCAAGAGGATCCGCATTCACCTTACCTGCAAACATGGTAGGTCCTGTATGTGACATGTGTTCCGCTGTAACTGCAATTACCTACGCTGGTCTTTTATCTTACAGAGACACTGTAACCCAAATCTTAGGTGCACCAGCAGGATTTGCACAAATGATGGCTAACGAAGCATTAACTAACGTAACCAAATTAATGGCAGATGAAGGTATTGACAAAATGGATGACGCATTAAACCCTGGTGCATTATTAGGTACCGCTGACTCCATGAACTTCGGTCCATTATCTGAAATTGTACCTACTATCTTAGAATCTTTAGAAAAAAGATCCAAATAAGTAAATAGGGTCTAAAGATTAAAAAAAGTAGTTTGGTCTTTAAAAGATTAAATAATTATTTAGTCTTGTAGAAGATTAAAATAAGAATTATAACTTTATAAGTTATAATGGTTGAAATTGCTCTTTAGAGAAATTTTAGCTACCAAAAACTAAAGAAATTAAATTTAATAGACATTAATCTTTTTTGTGAATTTTGGGGTTAATGCTATTAATTTAATTCTTTAGTCTGCATTAAATAATAAGTTATTATTTATTCAAAAGAAAACTCCTGAGAATTATAATAACAAATTATCTAATGAATAAATATTTGTCAATATTATTATTTATTTATTATTATTTTTTATAGAATTTATACAAAAATAATTTAAAATTTATTGTTTTTTTAGTAAT
>JAZNRM010000029.1:0-5998 GCA_045590695.1 Methanobrevibacter sp. | reverse complement strand
AATTTTTAATAAATTTATAATAATTTTAAATACTAATAAGTTAATAAATATATGTAATTAATAGATTATTTCAAAAATTAATCTAAATTAATTTACTTTAATAAATAATTTACAAATTCATTGTGTGATTATATGGAAAATGTTGAAGCTCATTTTAAAGAAATACTAAAAACTCGTAAAATTCATTTAACTTTAATTGATCCTGATGAACAAAGCCCAGAAGAAGCTGTAAATATTGCTAAAGAAGCTATTGCAGGCGGAAGTGATGGTATTATGGTTGGAGGTTCCACTGTAGATACCGCTGCACTTGACGGCACTTGTAAGGCATTATCTGAAAATATTGACTTGCCTATTGTATTGTTCCCTGGAAACATCAATGGTGCAAGCAAATATGCAGATGCTATCTTCTTCATGAGCTATTTAAATTCAAACAATCCATACTGGATTATCGGTGCTCAAGCATTGGCAGCACCTGCTGTTAACAAGACTGGAATTGAAAAGATTCCTATGGGTTATGTTGTAGCAGAACCTGGTGGAACTGTTGGTTGGGTTGGAGATGCTAAATTAATCCCAAGAAACAAGCCAAAAATCCCAGCTATCTATGCTATGGCAGCTGAAAACCTTGGTATGAGATTCTTCTATATTGAAGCAGGTTCCGGTGCAGATCAACCTATTCCTCCTGAAATGGTTGCTTATACAAAAAGAGCTACCCAAGACATCGTTCTTGTTGTAGGAGGAGGAATCCGTGATGCAACAGCAGCTTATACTGCAGCAAAAGCTGGTGCAGACATCATTGTTACCGGTACTGTTGTAGAGGAAACCTCAGACGTTAAAGGTAAAATCATGGAAATAGTTGCAGGAGTTCGTAAGGCTTCTGAATAATTCTATTTCTCTTCTTTTTTTATTTTTTACATTATTTTAACTATTTTTAATTCTAAACTATTTTTTACAATAATTTTCTATCTTTTTTTTAATTAATTTTCAAATGCTCTCTCTAATCTTTTAAATAAAACTAAACTATATATTAATTTATAAAATAATTTATAAGATTAAGGTAATATTTTAATATATATTTAGAAATAAGAAAATATCCATTTATAATTTATTAGGTTTTATCATGTTAAATTCGTTGTATACAGAAGCTATTAGAAAGAAAGGACAACTTAATGAACCTTTAGAGGAATATAAGGAAAGTAAAATAGATATAGAATCCAAATGGCATGAAGAGGAAATTATGCCAAGCGATTCAAATCCTATTCTTGCTGCAGGTGATGGAAGCTATAACAAAAAGAAATATCTTAGCTTCAATTTCTATGCTGTAGCTGCACAATCCCTTATTTACAATCCTAATGATGCAGAATCAAAGCTAAAGACAATTGAATCTGCAGAACTTGATATTATACCTCATCAATCTTTTTTAGAAGATAGATTAAGAAATATGATGAGCATATTTGAGATAAAGACTGCAATAAAGACATTCAATGATTTTGATATAGATTATTATATGGATGATGGATCTATTTTAGGGGATTTAATCCGTCCAATTCCTGTAGAAAAGAGCATTTCTCCAGAATATAAGGCAAAAATTATAGCACAAGTCAAGGAAAAGCTGGAATCTGAAATACAATCTAATGAGTTAAATCTATCCTCATTTAATTTTAAGGAAGAATTTAAAGACTTGTTTGAGGACGAAAACATTGATGAATATGCTTTAATAACATTTTTAGAGAGTTTGGGAAACCTGATTGCCTTAAAATATCTTCTGGAAAACAAAAAGAAAATCATCGCCATTTCTAAAACTTCATCTAGCAATAAGCTATTCCATGGGAATATACCTGATTTGGCTATTTTAGATGGAATGACAAGAAAACAAGGTTTCAGTGAACCTTATTATATGAAAGTAACCACAGAAACCAAGCATGATTTTCCTATTGAAGATGAGTTCTTCAGAGAGCTATGGTTTACAATATTCTTTGCAAGACTTGATGACAATAAGAACATCATAAAGATAGAATTGCCTTATTACACTAAAGATTTGGATGAAATAAGGGAAATCTTAAAGGTTTTAAAGTCAAATTCTACTGAAGGATATCCATTTTTACTAAAGAAAGCACATAAAGATGTTGTCATTTCAAATCAGGATATGGATAACTTGTCTAAAATAATTGGATTTTTGGATAAGTCTGGCCGTGAAATGTTAAATTAATTACAATATTAGAATTACTAAATAATAAAAATTATAATTTAAAAAATTTATAAAATAATTGAGTTTAGAGGTTTAAAAATGATTGGAAGATGCATTGGAGAAACATCTCTTATTGAAGTAAGTTTCATTTCAAAAGAAATGCCGCAAGTAGGTGAATATGTAACACTTGAATATGATGGAAAGATCATCTTAGGTATGATAGAGTCAATGGTTCGTGGAAGCGTTTCATTAAACAATGAGATATATGATCCTGACACCATAGCAAAGATTAGGGAAATTGAAGGTGATGACTACTACATTAAGGGAAATATCTCAATTCTTGGAGATGTAAATGACAATTTGAAGTTGCCACGTACTCCTGCTCCTCCTGGAACACCTATTTATCCAGCTCCAAGTGAAGTCTTGGATAAGATATTCCACATTGAAAACTCTCTTAAGCTTGGACATTTAATAAACAATGAAGATGTGGAAGTGGGTGTAGACATCAATAAGATGGTGTCACGTCACTTGGCAATCCTTGCAATGACTGGTGCAGGTAAGTCAAATACCGTTTCTGTAATCATTGATGGCCTTTTAGAGTATAATGGTTGTATGCTTATCTTTGATATGCACTCAGAATATGTGGATGCAGAATTTACCAATGGAAAAGTAAATGTAATCCAACCTATGATAAATCCTCAATATATGGAATTTTCAGAAATTAAAAAATTGGCAAGCATTCCTTCCAATGCTCCTTTGCAAGAGAGATACTTTAGAAGAGCTTTTAACGAAGCTAGAAGATTGGTTAAAGAGGGAACTGCAAGCACTGCTGATTTTATAGAATTATTATACAAAATCCTTGATAATTGGTATAATGATGAGGATTATGATGCCAGCAATAAGAAAAACATTATGGATGTAATCAATAAGATAGAGGATTTGAATGTAAAATATGATAGATTGTTAAATGTTAACATAGGTGACTTCCTAACTCAAATAAAGCCTGGAATGGCTAATGTTCTTGATTTAGGACAAGTCGATGAGAATATGGCTGAAGTATTGGTTGCTCATGTACTTAGAAGATCCCTTAGGAGCAGAAAACAATATGTAAGACACAACGATAATGATGCATTATCCTATCCATTATTCTTTGTAGTTGAAGAGGCACATATCTTAGCACCTCAAAACAGAAGCAGCAACAGTAAATATTGGATTACCCGTATAGCAAGAGAAGGACGTAAATTTGGTTTAGGTCTTTGTTTGGTAAGTCAATCTCCTAAATCTGTTGATGCTGAAACCTTATCACAAGCTAACAATATGATAATTCTAAGGCTTGTAGAGCCAAAAGACCAAAGACATGTTCAAACAGCAAGCGAAAGCCTTAGCGAAGATTTGGTAAAGCAATTGCCTTCACTTAACATTGGTGAAGCGTTGGTTTTAGGGCTTATGACAAAGGTTCCAACCCTTGTTAAGATCAATGAATTCAAAGGACGCCAAAGAGGTGGAGACTTAAATATCATTGAGCAATGGCAAACAAAAAAAGATGATGAGGAAAAAGCTTTGCAAAAGGAATTAGACCAATTTGTTAATCTAGGTGGAGGATATTAGATTTAGGAATCTTTATAAATAACAAATCATTATTATTTGTATAATTAAACTGATTATAACAATCTAAGAAAATATTAAATTAATAATTAAAAAAACGAAGGAGGGTGAAATAAAATGCGTTTTGCACATTTATCTGATAGTCATTTAGGTTCAAGACAATTTGGACTATTGGAACGTGAAACTGACTTTTATGATGTATTTGCTAAAAATATAGATAAGATAATAGAAAAGGATGTTGATTTTGTTATCCATAGTGGAGACTTATTTGATAATAACAGGCCTTCTACAGAAGCATTGCTTGCATTCCAAAAGGCATTGCTCAGATTGAATGAAGCAAAAATACCTATTTATGCAGTTGCTGGAAACCATGATTCAATCTTAAGAAAAGGAGCATTGCCTCCACAAGTCTTATTTAAAGACATTGGGCTTAAATTAATCAGTGATAATAATCCTGTATATACAGAAGGACCTGTATTGATTTGTGGAGTTCGTTATGTCCCTAGTTCACAAAGCAGAGCTTTGAAAAGTGCTTATGACCAATTATCCAAGATGGCAGACAAGTATCTTAAGTCCATTCTGGTTTCCCACCAGGGAATTGATAAATGGATGCATGAGGATACCCATGAAATCGAGTTATCACAAATGCCTAAAAACTTTGATTACTATGCAATGGGACATGTTCATAATTACGTTGAAGAGGATTTCGGCAAAGGAAAACTGGTTTATCCAGGATCTATGGAAATATGGAGAACAAGCGAATCCAATGAGAATTTCAGGGAATTCGGTAAGGGATTCGTTGTAGTTGACTTAAGCTATGATAAACCTCAAGTTGAAAGAGTGAAGATTGACCTTCCAAGAGAATTTGTTAGGGCTGTAATTGATTACAATAAGTTTGATGAAGGTCTCCGTGACGTTAAGGAAAAGATTCAATCATTGGATAATAAGCCTATGCTTGATTTGACTGTTGCAGGTGGAGATTTTGACAGTGCAGATGTTTATGAGACAATCAAGGAAACAATTGGAGATAATGTCTTGAATCTTAGGCCTAGCTTTAAGCCAGACAAGGTTTTGGAAGAGGAAAGGATTATAGATGAAAACAAGATATTGGACCCTAGAACATTGCTACAAAAAAGAGTAATGGAGAAATACGGCAAGGAAGAGGTAAATAAGTTGTCCATTGACTTGCTTGACAATCTATCTGTTGGAAGAATAGATGATGCCAAATTCATTTCAGACAGGTTCTATAGTCAACATTATTTTGATGTGGAAAAAGCAAATGCTGAATTAAATGATGCTAAAACAGATGCATCAGATAGTTTAGATGATTATTTGGATAAGAATTTAGATGATTCAATTGATGATTCCAAAAATGAAAAGTCTAAACAGATAAGTTTTGATGACTTTTAGGGTGATATGATGATATTTACAAGGTTAGAATTGAAAAACTTTAAATCACATGCAGACACTACATTGGATTTCAATCCTGGAATAAGCTTGATTGTAGGTGAAAATGGAGCAGGAAAGTCTTCTATTTTTGAAGCCATATCATTTGCATTATTCAAATCCTACACTACAAAATCCATCAATGATTTAGTAAGATCCAATAAGAACACTGGTGATAAGATTAAAATGGTAGTGAAGTTGTCATTTGTCTCAAATGGGACTGAGTATATGGTTGAAAGGACAATAACCCTAACAAAATCCGGTTCTAAACCTACTTCAAACCTATATAAAATTGTAGATGGGGAAGAGGAAATCTATGTTTCTGGAAATAAGGAAGTTGATAAGGAAATTGAAGTGATTTTAAGCATGGATTCCTCAACATTTTTAAATGCAATTCATATTAGGCAAGGTGAAATAGCTGAGCTTATTGATAAGACACCTGCTAAACGTAAGAAGTTAATCGGGAAGCTCTTACGTCTTGAAGAGTTGGAAAAAGCTTATGATAACCTTCCTAGAATCAGCGAGGACTATAAGACAAGAAAGGCTGTTTTAGAAGATAGGATACAGCCAGAGTCAGAGCTTAATTTTGAACTTAAAAAAGCTAAAGAAGAGCATTTCGCTTTAAATGAAAGAAATAATGCTTTAAAGAAAGATTTTGAAGCTCTTGAAAATGACATTGAATTAAAAAATAAGGAAAAGGAAGAATTAGACAAACAAAAGAAGGAGTATGAAACTCTCAATATGAAATTAGTCCATGAAAAT
>JAZNRM010000028.1:0-2204 GCA_045590695.1 Methanobrevibacter sp. | reverse complement strand
TTGTTGGAATAAATGAAAACAATGAAAAACAAATATTTAAAGCAAAGAAAGTTGTCGTAGCTGCAGGAGCATTGAACACCCCAATAATATTAAAAAATTCACGAATAAAAAATGTTGGAGGTCAAATATTCTTTGATATATTCACAACAATTGGAGGATATCTAAAAGATGCAAATTTAAAAAATGAATTGATGATGGGTATTAAAGCTGAATTCGGACCATATTTTTTATCACCACATTATTCAATGCAATTACTGCCATTGATGAAAGAAAAAGGCATAAAAGCTAATGAAAGTGATGTCATTGGAATCATGCTTAAATTTGCAGACACATGTATCGGAACAATAGATAATAATGGAAATATTGAAAAGACACTAACGAAAGTCGATGCTGATTTAATCAAAGAAGGATATGAGAAAGCTGTTAAAATACTTCTAAAATTGGGTGTTGATGAAAGATCTATTGTTGCAACTTCTCTTAAAGGAGCACATCCGGGGGGAACTGCTGCAGTAGGTGAAGTTGTAGACAATAATTTCGAAACCGAAATCAAAGGATTATACGTTTCAGATGCCAGTGTAATACCTGAAGCTCCGGGAAGGCCTCCGATTTTAACAATAGTTGCAATAGCCAAAAAAGTAGCAAAGATTGTAAATAACAATATTTAAGGTGATAATGTGGAATTTAAATTAAAATTTAAAGATATTGATGAGATAAGGCAATTAAAAGAAAATTATACAATAAAAAACCTGTTGGATGAATTGAACCAGTCTAGCCAAACGATTGTTGCTAAGCAAAATGGCGAGTTGGCAATTGAAGATAGTGTAATCCATGATGGTGATGAAATAAATTTGATTCAGATAATCTATGGAGGATAAATGAAAATAGCTTTGGCCCAAATGAAAATATCTGAAGATATTGATGAAAATTTGAAAAAAACAATTAATTCGATTAGGGTTGCTAGTGAAAACAAAGTGGATTTAATTCTGTTTCCAGAAATACATTTAACTCCATTTTTTCCCCAATACGAAAATATTGATGTAGAAAATTATTTAATAACACAAGATTCACATTACATTAAAAGAATCCAAGAAGCTTGTTTTAAATATGATATTTTTGCTGCCCCTAATCTATATGTCTTAGAAAATAATAATTCATATGATATGTCTTTTTTAATTGATAACCATGGAAATATAATAGGTAAACAAAAGATGGTTCATATTAAACAAGCTGAAAAATTCTTTGAGGAAAGCTATTATGATCCATCTGATGATGGGTTCAATGTATTTGAAACCAAGTTTGGAAAGATTGGCATTGCAATCTGCTTTGACAGACATTTTCCTGAAAGTATCCGAACATTAACACTTAAAGGCGCTCAATTAATATTAATACCTGCTGCAAATACTGCAAATGAACCTGAAGAGTTATTTAAATGGGAAATTAAAGTCCAATCATTTCAAAATAATGTAATAATTGCAATGTGCAATCGTGTAGGCATTGAAGATGAAATGGAATTTAATGGCCAATCCATTGTTTGTGATGTCAATGGAGATTCACTAGCTGTTGCAAGTGATGATGAAGAAATACTTTATGCGAATGTTGATTTGGACAAATCAAATAATAAAAATTATATTCCATTCATTAGAAAAGAAATGTATGATTAATTTAAAGACAATTGGATATCCTACGAGATTTTATGCATTGCTTTAAATAAATAAACTCATATCACTTTTTTCACCAGAGCCTATGAAGGTTGCAACACCTCCCAGTTCAACCCCCTCGATTAACTCTTCTTGGTGTATTCCCATGATATCCATTGACATTTGACATGCTACAATACGAACTCCATGGCTTTTTGCACTTTCTATTAACTCTTCAAGTGACAATATTCCTTTTTGATCCATAATTGAGCGTATCATTTTTGGACCAAATCCTGCCATGTTCATTCGAGACAACCCTAATTTTTTAGTTCCTCGGGGCATCATAAATCCGAATTCTTTTTCAATCAATGTTTTTTTAACACTTATTTTCTCAGGTTTTCTCAATATATTCAATCCCCAGAATGTGAAAAACATTGTCACGTTTCTTCCCATTGATGCTGCTCCATTTGCAATAATAAATGCAGCTATTGTTTTATCCAAATCTCCACTAAACACTACAAATGTTTTATCATTGTCCTTTGGAATTTCGGGCGGGTTTTGTTTTAT
>JAZNRM010000027.1:0-4840 GCA_045590695.1 Methanobrevibacter sp. | reverse complement strand
ATTAAATTAATATTTGAAATGATAACTATTTGAAATATTAGTCGAATTTTTATTTAAATTAATGCAATTTATGTTGTGATTTTTTGCTTTTGTGTTATTATGTTTTTTCATATATGTTTGTAAGAATAGCAACCTCTAAACATATTCATTTTCTAACTATTCACATTGTCTTGAGGTTCTTTTTCTTGAACTGTAATTGAAAATGATGAATAGCTGTTTTTATCAATCACTGGTGAGATTCCTCTAAAAGAGCATTCAAAGTCTCCAGTTCCTGCGATATTGAATTGAATGTCTTCTCCCAAATTAAATTCCTCAAAGTATTGGACTGTTTTAGTTGAATCTTCAACAGGAACTATGATATTGATTATCATTGATTGGTCTTTCTCATATATTTTCACGCCATTTAAATTGATGGACAGTTCCTTAACTCTTGGGCGCTTAATGTTCCCATATTGTTTCTTGAATATAACATAATTTTTTTCTTCCATAATACCACATCTTAATAGTTATTTATATAAATTTTGTTTTATATATAGTTATAAGGAATTAAATAATTTAAAGAATCTGTGATAAAATGAATGGTAATATAAAGAATTCTCAAGGAGTGGACTCCATTTTGGGAGATCCTAAGAAGGCCTTATGGAAGATGTCCATTCCGCTTATCATTTCATTGCTTATCACAAGTCTTTATAGCGTAATCGATGCAATTTGGGTATCTGGCTTAGGTGCAGATGCTCTTGCGGGTGTTGGTTTTGTAAGCCCTATTTTCATTGCACTAATGGGGATTGGAAATGGTTTAGGTGCAGGTTCTGCATCAGCATTATCAAAATATATCGGTGAGGAAAATAGGCAAAAGGCAAATAACGGAGCTATTCACACTATTTTTATTACAGTAATCATTTCAGTAATAACAACAATCTTATTGTTTATTTTCCTAAAGGACATTCTACTTGGAATGGGTGCAGGAAGCACAATTGATTATGCAATGGATTATGGGGTAATCCTATCTTTCGGTTCAATTCTCGTTATCTTATCAAATGCATTATACGGGGTCCTTAGAGGAGAAGGTGATGCAAGTAGGACAATGTATGCTATGCTATTTTCTTCAATTTTAAATATGATTTTGGATCCAATTTTCATTTATGGATTGAATTTGGGAGTAAAAGGTGCAGCTATTGCAACATTGATTTCCCTATTGCTTGTAAATGTCATTTTGTTTTACTGGTTCTTCTTTAAGAAGGACACTTACTTAAAGCCATTCTTATCAAATTATAAGTTTAATAAGGAAATTACAATTGATATTCTAAAAGTGGGTTTGCCAGCAAGTTTGGAATTAATAAACAATGCATTGTTTGCAGCATTGTTCTCACTTTTGCTTGTTGTTGTAGCTTCAACTGATGCAGTTGCAGTTTATTCAACTGGCTGGAGAGTGGTGACAATTGCAACAACTCCTATCATTGCAATCGCTACTGCGTTGATATCAGTTATAGGTGCAAATTATGGTGCGAAAAGGTATGAGGAGATTTTAGTGGCTCACAGATATTCCATGAAAATAGCTATTTTATTCGGTTTTATAGCTGCCATAGTTGTTTATCTATTTGCTCCACAGATAGTTTCAGTGTTTGCATACACAGGCACAAGTACAAGATTGACTCCTCAGCTAATTGCATTCCTATCAGTAATAGTCATTTATTTCCCAACAATGGGTTATGGTTGCACATCAACATTCGTTTTCCAAGGTACTGGAAATGGAATCACTGCAATGTTCCAGACAATCTTAAGGGAAACTGTATTTACTCTTGCATTTGCAATAATTTTAGCTATTGTTTTAGGTTATGGAGAATATGGCGCTTGGTGGGGAATAATCCTTGGAGAGATTGTTGTAAATACAATAACAATGATTTGGGCAGATTTGCATATCAAGAAATTGATTAAGTCCAATAATAAAAATTAAGGAAAGATAAAACCTTAAAAATTCTTTTTTTAATCTTTTGGTTTTGCTCGAATACTTAATTCAATTAATAATCTCTATTTTTATTTTAAATAGTAAAATCTTTATATTTCATTGCATAAATCTAGAATTAATTATAAAAATTAATTTAAGAGTTGTTTTAAAATGGAATTCAATATTGTAAAGGAATTAAATGGTCAATTTGATCCTATTGTCTTAATCAAAGCTGATGTAAAGCCAGAGGATGCATTGGCTCCTAAAGCAGGTAGGGGCGGTTGTGTAATGTCTCTTGTTGGACAAACAATTGCAAAGAGAAAAGTCACTGCTTTTGGTCGTGAAAACATAACTTGCGGAGGAGTTTCTGCAGGTTTCGGTTGGGGAACTGGATTCAAGACAGATGAAGATAGGGAGTTTCAAGCTACCTTTTTATCTTTAGGTACAGAGTCTGCAAAGGATAAGGAAGCATTTCTTCATAGGTTAAGCTTCATGCCAAAGCCAACTCAGGAAATGTTTAAGAAAGGGGAAAGGATCTTTTCAGATTTCGATACCGCTTATGAAAACATAAAGAACAGGCCTTTATATGATGAAGGTGAATATGTTGTCTTTAAGCCAATAGAGCTTCTTGAAGAAGGGGAAGTTCCAGATTCTGTTGTATTCACATTAAACACTATGGAATTATCTGCAATACTTCAATTGAACGGTTCATTTAGAACTGAAAGCGCTCATATAATGACTCCACAGGCATCTGCATGTCAAGCTATTGGTGCATTCACTTTTGAGCAAAATGATAGTGATGATCCTGTTCCTGTCTTAAGTCCACTTGACTTTGCAGCAAGAGCTCATATGAGAAGACTGATTCCAGATGATTACATGAACTTGTCAATGCCTTGGAAATTGTTCTTGAAATTAGAAGAGCTTAGTAAAAAAAGTGTTTTCCAAACTCATTTCTGGGATGACTTTGGAAACAAATAATTCGTAAAGTGTAAAACTAAATTATTTTTCAATAAAAAAAATAAGGAAGTAAGTTAATTATCTTAATTGACTTACTTTAATTAATGATTCGATTGGGATTCCGTCTACTTCTTCGAGTCCTGATTTATCGATTAAAACAGTTACTACGATTGGATCTCCACCATGATCTTTAACTACCTTAATTACATCAGTAATAGTGTCACCACTGGTAGTTACGTCATCAACAATAACTATTCTTTTACCTTCTACAGTACCGAAGTTGCTGCTTATAGCTCCTTCATCACTGTTAGATGGATTGGTTCTGTGTTTTTTAGGGTGGAAAATAGATATGCATGTTGTGGTTCCAGTCAATTCTTCAATTACATCAGCCATCATGGTTGCAAATGGAACTCCACTGGTTGCAATTCCTACAACAAGGTCGATTTCACCATGTTTCAATGCAATGTCACTTAAAGCTGCTGCGACGTATCTGAGTCTGCTTGCACTACCACCTAAACTGTTCCAGTTAATTGCAATGTCAACAGGAGCTTCTGTTTGTGCAGGCTCTTCTTTTCTTTGTAATGTTAACCATTGTGCAGTATCCATTGATACATTAAGCTCATCAGCTATTTCACCAGTTGTGAATCCATGGTTTCTAAGTTCCTGAGCTCTGTTAATAAGATCTTGGTTCATTTTTTTACCTCATTAATCATAAATTTTATTAAATATTTTGGGAATCTTTGAGTTATTAGTTTTAATTAATAGTGGAATAATTTATCTAAAATTGATTGGACTGTGTTCTTTAGATGACTTGTTTGCTGCAAGAACCATCTTAAGAGCTTTAAGCCCATCTTCACCTGTAATTTCAGGTTCTTCATCTGCTTCAATTTTACATAAGAATGAATTTAATTCTTCACTTAATGGTTCTACTGGCTTGATTTGGATATCTTGTGCAAATTTACCGTAAACTTCAATGCTTTGGTCAATGTAGTCAATGGTAATAATTCCATCAGTACCAGTAATTTCGATTTGTCTACGTTTGTATGGAGTTAACCAGTTTACTTCTAAAATACCTGTAATGTCTTCATCAAAGCTGATCATGATTTCTGCATGGTCTTCAAAGTCAGATTGATCTAAAATACTGCTCATAGTAGCATAAACCTGTTTTACAGGTGCTTCAATCAAGAAGTTCATTACATCTAAATCGTGAATTGCAAGGTCAATAGCTACTCCCACATCCTTGATTCTTGGTGGGAAAGGACCTACCCTTTTAGCTGAAATTGTTACCAAGTCACCGATAACTTCATTTTCAATGAGTTCTTTAGCTTTTTGCACTGCAGGATTGAATCTTTCAACATGACCAGTTGCAAGCTTTACACCTGCTTCTTTTGCAGCTTTAATCATTTCTTCAGCTTCTTCAGCAGTAAAAGCAATTGGCTTTTCAACTAAAACGTGTTTTCCATGCTTTATAGCTTCCATAACGACTTCGTGGTGGAAGGTTGTTGGTACACAAACACTTACTGCTTCAATTTCAGGGTCTTTTAATAAGTCTTCGATTTCAGAGTAGCCTTTTGTCTTGTATTTCTTTACAACTTTGTCTAAGGTTGGCTTTACTACATCAGCCACTGCCACGAGATTGGCATTTTCCAATTTCGAATATACACGTGCATGGTTATATCCCATTGCACCTACACCTATAACTCCAACATTTATAGTTCTCAAAGATATTCCTCCAATTATTCAACTATATTTTTGTGTTTTATAACTTATAAATATTATTAAAATTTTATATTTTTTTATATAATTTTTTTCTTAATAATTATGATAATCGCTAGTATATGGGCTAATATCTAAAATAAAAACGATTAAATGGTCAATTCTCTTAAAATAATTAAAAAAATAGGATAAATTGATTTTTAAGAATTATTAACCATTTTT
>JAZNRM010000026.1:0-3754 GCA_045590695.1 Methanobrevibacter sp. | reverse complement strand
TCAAAATAATAAAAATAAGAAAAAAAGAAAAATAAGAAAATAATAAGAAAATTTTAAAAAAAGAAAAAAAGAAAAAAAGAAAAATAGAAAAAAGGAATTATCTAAGGATTGTTTATAGCATCTTTAACCTTGTCAAAGAGTCCCTTTTTGTAGACTTTTATTTCGTCTCCACTGATTTCCCCAAATTGAATCAAGAGTTTTTTCTGTTCTTTGGAGAGCTTTTGTGGAACAACCACTGTAATGTTTACATAGAGATTACCTTTTCCAGCACGTCTCATGTAAGGCATACCTTGGTCTCTTAACCTGAATGTGGTTCCGCTTTGGGTTCCAGGTGGAATCTTAAGCTCGACTTCTCCATTTATAGTTGGAATGTCTACAGTGTCACCTAAACTTGCTTGGACGAAACTGATTTGCTTTTCATAGTAGAGGTTTGCACCATCCCTTTCGAAGTATTCGTGTCTTTTTATGTAAATCTCAACGTAAAGATCTCCATTTCCACCGCCAACATCTCCAACATTACCTTCACCAGAGACTCTTAAACGGTTTCCGCTTTCAACACCTGCTGGGATTTTGATGTTGAGGGTTTTGCTTTCCTTAACGGTTCCTCTACCTTTACAGTTGTGGCATGGCTCCTTGATGATCTTACCGGTACCATTACATTCGCCACATTGAACAACATTCATTACTTGTCCAAATAGGCTTTGTCTGATTTGTTTTCTTTGACCGGTACCTCCACAGACAGGACAGGTTTCCACTTCACTTCCAGGTTCCGCTTTGGAACCGTCACAGACTGGGCAGAATACATCGTGTCTTACAGTGACTTCCTTATCAGCACCATTTGCAGCTTCTTCCAAGGTGATTTCGACTTCAGTGTAAATGTCGCTTCCTCTTCTTGGGCCGGAACTGCGAGACCTTGATCTGCCGGTACCGAAACCGAATAGATCGAAGATGTCTTCTATTCCGCCTCCTCCAAATCCTTGGAAGATGTCTTCGAAGTTTACATTTCTGAAGATATCCTCGTTAGAGAAGCCTTCCATACCTGCATGACCGAATTGATCATATCTGGATCTTTTTTCCTCATCGGATAAAACAGCGTAAGCTTCACTGATCTCCTTGAACTTTTCAGTGGCTTCCTCTTTCTTATCCTCTTCCACAACGTCAGGATGGTATTTTCTAGCTAATTTACGGTAAGCCTTTTTAATCTCTTTCTCATCAGCGGTCTTGTCCACTCCGAGAACTTCATAATAGTCACGCTTCTCTGCCATTTCGTCACCTATAAACATTAATTGATAATTGATTATTTATAATTTCATGATTTTTTAATGAATTTATTAATTTTTAAAAATAGTATTAAACTATTAAATAAAATTTAATTAAATCATCTAAGCATTAATTTTATTTCAATTCAAATAATTTAATTAAATTTTACCTAATGATAAGTTACTAAATTAATTATTAGTTAATTTTAATATTTAAACTTAATTTAATTTATATTGATATTATGAATGATTTAATAAAAAGAATTCTTTAGACATTAAAAGGTTGTAAGTGGCTAAGAAAAATTAAGGAGGAATGCCTAAAAGAATTCAATTTATTATTTTTCATTTTTTTGAGAGGTTATAAGTAAACATGACGAATCAAAAAATAAATAAATAGATTAAAATTATTATTTTAATCTAAATATTTTTGATTCAATCTTATTTTTTCTCTTCGAATTCAGCATCGATAGTGCCGTCATCGTCATCTTGTGGTCCTGCTCCTGCATTAGGGTCAGCACCTGCTGCTCCAGCTGCATCTTGTGCTGCTTGTTGAGCTGCTGCAGCTTCTTGGTAGATTCTTGCACCGATGTCTTGAACTACTTTGGTAAGTTCATCGGTTTTCTCCTTGATTGCTGCAATGTCATCGCCGCTGATTAATTCTCTAAGTTCTGCAACTAATCTTTCAATGTTGGATCTTTCGTCATCAGAGACTTTGTCTTTGATTTCATCTTCATTGATGGTTTTTTCTGCAGTGTAGATCATGGAGTCAGCATTGTTTCTAACTTCAATTTCTTCTTGTTTCTTTTTGTCTGCTTCAGCGTTCATTTCTGCTTCTTTGACAGCTTTTTCGATCTCTTCATCAGTTAATTTGGTAGATGAAGTGATGGTAATGGATTGTTCCTTACCGGTTCCTTTGTCTTGAGCAGTTACGTTGATAATACCGTTTGCGTCAATATCGAAGGTAACTTCAATTTGAGGCATTCCTCTTGGTGCAGGAGGTATTCCTACTAATTGGAATCTTCCAAGAGTAGTGTTGTCTGCTGCCATTTTTCTTTCTCCTTGAACTACGTGAATGTCTACAGAAGGTTGGTTGTCAGCTGCAGTTGAGAAGATTTGAGATTTTTTAGCAGGAATTGTAGTGTTTCTTTCAATAAGGGTAGTTGATACACCACCTAAGGTTTCAATACCTAAGGATAATGGGGTAACGTCTAAGAGAACTAAGTCTTTGATTTCTCCAGCGAGTACTCCACCTTGAATAGCTGCACCCATTGCTACACATTCCATTGGGTCAATTCCTCTTTCTACAGGTTTACCAATGAAGTTTTCCACGAATTTTTGTACGATTGGCATTCTGGTAGGTCCACCAACAAGGATGATTTTGTCAATGTCATTTTTGGTCATTTTTGCATCGTCTAATGCTTGTTTGATAGGTTGACCACATTTGTTTACGATAGGATCTACTAATTCTTCTAATTTTGCTCTACTTAAATTGTTAATTAAGTTGTGAGGTTTGCCGTCATTTCCCATGCAAATGAATGGTAAGTTTACTTCACTTGTTAAGGTAGTGGACAATTCGATTTTTGCCTTTTCAGCAGCTTCTCTTAATCTTTGAACTGCTTGGTCATCGTTCATTAAGTCAATTCCGGTTTCAGCTTTGAATTCACTTGCTAAGTAGTTCATTAAAGCGTTGTCCATGTCGGTACCACCAAGTTGGGTGTCCCCACTGGTGGATTGTACTTCAAATACTCCTCCACCGAATTCCATGATGGTTACGTCTAAGGTACCTCCACCTAAATCGAATACTAAAATGTTAACGTCATCATCGTCATCTTGCTTGTCGATACCATAAGCTAAACTTGCTGCAGTAGGTTCGTTTACAAGTCTTACTACATCAAGACCTGCAATGGTTCCTGCGTCTTTGGTTGCAGTTCTTTGGTTGTCGTCAAAGTAAGCAGGTACGGTAATAACTGCCTTTTCGATTGGTTCTCCTAAGAAGGATTCTGCGTCTTTCTTGATTTTTTGCAAGATCTTTGCAGAGATTTCTTGTGGAGTGTATTGTTTGCCTTGGATAGTTACTTTGTAATCGGTACCCATTTTTCTTTTGATTGCACTGATGGTGTTTTCAGGGTTGGTTACAGCTTGTCTTCTTGCTGGTTCACCAACTAATTGTTGACCGTCTTCAGTGAATGCAACATAACTTGGGAATGCTTTACCGTATTGGCTTGCACCTTCCGCACTTGGGATAACGGTAGGTTTACCACCGACAAGTACAGATGCTGCAGAGTTACTAGTACCTAAGTCAATTCCAATAATTTTTTCTTTTTTAGTATCAGACATAGTTTTCACCTTTACATTTTGTTTTTAATAAAAGTTATTTTGATTTTTTAATTTTTTTAATAGTCAAATATTATATTTTTTTTTTTTAAATATTTGGCCAATTTGAATTTTATAAAATTATTTTTAATTAAATAATTTATGAATATGATTTGTTAATT
>JAZNRM010000025.1:0-3057 GCA_045590695.1 Methanobrevibacter sp. | reverse complement strand
GGATAATGCCGCATTCATTCCAGCAATCCCCCCTCCAATAACTGCTACCTCATCAGGGGTTTGACAGTAAATAGGATTAACTTCATCTGACTGCTTGACCTTTTCTATAGATGCATTAATAAGCGTGATGGCTTTTTTTGTAGCTTTCGATTTATCCTCATGAACCCAAGAACATTGTTCCCTTATATTCGCCATATCCATCAAATAAGGATTTAGAGGTCTTACATAATCTTGGAATGTTTTTTCATGACTTATAGGCGAACATGCGCCAATTACAACCCTATCCAAATGATGTTCGATAATTGCATCACGTATGATTTTACGTCCATTTAATGAGCATAAATTTTCAAATTGTTCTATTACCTCAACATCAAGTGATTGTCTGACTTCATCCAAATCCACGGTATCGGAGATGTTTCCACCACATTCACATAAGAAAACACCAATTTTCAAATCTCCACTCATGATTCAACCTCCTTTAATTCTGTAATCACAGAATCGATTTTGGAAGTGTGCGCCTGAACACCGACAACACTCTCCCAATCAGCACCCATTGCAATAGCAATGAATTGGGAAATATTCAAGTGAATCGCTTTAAATTCCCTACCTTCCCTTTTAGAGATTAATGGTTGATATCTGTCAAATTGTATATGGCAATTAGGACATAAATGCACTACAATTTCAACACCTTCATCCTTAAGTGAATTCATTTTGTCTGCTGTCGCTGTAAATGATAAATCTGGATTAGAATATCTTTGTCTAAATCCTGTACCGCATGATGCCCTCTTATGATCATACCACCCAATTGTTTTGCATCCGCAGGCTTCAATGAGTTCATCAATTATATTCGGATCCCTTACACCAGCAATAGTATCTTCATAATGAACTTTACAGTAATGACATCCATGGTGGGTAGCTATCTTGTATTGGCTTAAATCATATTTAATATGCTTTTTAATTTCGTCTTTTTTACCATATAAAATATCTACAAAATGAAAAATATTCTCTGTAGGCGTCAAATCAATTTTTTCATATTTTAAATGATCCAAACCATTTTCTTCAAATAAAGTATTGATTTCATCCCGCAAGTCATCTTTATTATTTAATAACTTAACGGATTTTTTGTTAATTGCATAACATGTAGCACACATCATTACAAGATTAGGTCTTCCGAGATTTTGAGCAACTTTAAAATTACGTGCCCCAATTGCAGTTGTTGAAACTTGATCAAAAACATCAGAATAATGTCCTAATCCAGTACAACAAGTCTGTTTTTCCGAAATACCATAATCAATACCTAATTTTTCAAAAACATATTTTGTCGAGGATTCAATACCAGGATACTCTACACTTACAAGACAACTTCTAAACAGAAGAAGATTTTTATCTGGAATATCTTTCATTTGTTAGCCTCCTCTTCTTGTGATTTTCTAATATTTTCCATTCTTTGCTTAAATCCAGTAATTGTTAAAATTAAACTAACTTCCTCAATAACATCTTCTGGAGGCATTAATGGAGGATAAAGATTTAATTTATCCCTATTTTCTTCTAATTTTTCAAATCTAATATCCTCCCATCCAGGGACATCTTTTGCAATATCATCAAAAAATATTTCCGGGATTGCCCCAATTGCAGCATCAAAATATGAGTCGGCAAACCCAAGATATTCATAAAGCTTATCCCATCCTATACCTTGGTTTATTGCAAATTGTTTTAATATTTGATTTACTTCACAAACACTGTTCCCAACTGGACATACACTATGACAAGTATAACAATAAAAACAATTCCATAAATAATCTTCATGCATTATTGTTTCATCACCGTCAAGAACTCTTTCAATAATTTCTCTAGGATTATATTCAGAATGGCGTGCTGCAGGACATGTGGAAGTACATAAACCACATTGCACACATTTCAAGACACCATCATCGCGAGTATTCTTTACATTAACTATTACATCTTCTGCAAAATTAATGGGAGCGTCATTAATCTTTTGTTGAGTAGTCATTAAAACCACCTCACTACAAAGTAAATTCCTGTGTTTCAATTAACTTTTTCAACTGATTTGATAATTTATTTCCTCTTAATCTATCAGATTGCCTACAGATAATTGGCACATTGACTAATTTATCATTAATTTCCAAATCAACATCACCGGTATTCATGTCAAATGCATCATTCTTACAGAAGTGAGCACATAATCCACATCCAAAGCACCTTGTCAAATCCAATCTTTCATTTGCAAATGCCTTTGTTGGACAAATCTCTTCAATCGTACATGAATCACATTTTGAACATTTTGATTGGCCATATTGTGGTCTTAAATCATAGCCTTCCCACATTTCTTTGTAGTTGGTTTCACCTAATGGTAAATGACGACCCTTGATTTCTGCTAATGGCAATTTAATGTTTTCATCCGTGATGAGCAAATTATTATATATTTCCTCATTTAAAACTGGAATAGGTATAGCCACAGTATCATAAACTTCACCACCCTGACCAGTTTTATATCCTCCAAGATAATATGGATCCATCTGCTTATAATCAGCAGTCAACATTAAATTCGGTTTTTCAGCACTAGAACGTGTACCATCACCTAAAACATACCCCTCAGCTCCATTGAATAAAAATCTGGTTCCAGTTTTTATTACATTGTGTGGAATATCATTTTGCAATGGATTCAAATCGCCACATCCTGAAAATGTTAAACCAGAAAGATTTCCTTCTAATGGAATTGCGGAAAAAATAGAATTAATTGGTTCGTTATAAGTATTAACAAAAGCAGTATAATTTTTAAATGCCATTCTAGTTCCTATAATTTGGCCTCTTCCAATATCATCTATAGTTATTGTGTTTCCAATAGTTTTACCTTCAACGCTTTCAACTCTCACATCAATTGTTTTGCCTTCTAAAAGTTCTTTTAAAACAAAACCTCCACCATAATTGTGGTCATATATTGAATGAGTAGTCCCATGAAGTATAACATCAATTGCACCTAACCATTCGTTTGGACATGGTCCTGCATGTGCTGGAACCCCATTTAAAAATACTTCT
>JAZNRM010000024.1:0-3366 GCA_045590695.1 Methanobrevibacter sp. | reverse complement strand
TTGAAAGCTCAAATGCCTTCATGGTGAAGTCACACATTTCCTGAACGCTGTTAGGTGCCAATACTATATTCCTATAGTTTCCGTGACCTCCACCTTTTACAATTTGATTGTAATCTCCTTGTTCAGGACCTATATTACCTAAGCCAGGACCTGCTCTCATTACATCTACAATAACTGCAGGTAATTCTGCACCAGCTAAAAAGGTGAATCCTTCTTGCATTAAGCTGATTCCAGGCCCAGATGATGCACTCATAACTCTGTGACCAGTTGAAGCTCCACCATAGATCATGTTTACAGAAGCCTCTTCACTTTCAGCCTGTACAAATTTTCTTCCTACCATTGGGAAATATTTGGATGCCTCATGGAGAATTTCACTTGCAGGTGTGATTGGATATCCAAAGAAACAATCACAGCCAGCATATAATGCTCCAATGATTACAGCTGTATTTCCTTTTACAATTTGGTTACTCATTTAAGCATCTCCTTTAGGTTTTCTAGTCCTTCTAGGAATATGAACTTCAATAGCTAATGGTTCAGGACAAGTGTAATAACAGTCTCCACAACCAATACAGCCTTCTCCAGTATATTCTGCATATTGATATCCGCTATCATTAATCTCTTCACTTAATTTAAGGCATTCCTCTTTGCAAGCACTTATACATCTTAAACATGCCTTACAATTGTTTTTGCTAATGACAGGATATGGTTTAATTTGATTTACATTCATTTATTCACTATCCTCTAATAAATTTAATTTTTTAATTTTTTGAAATTGTATAATTTAATAATATTGAACATTGATTTTTAAACTTAATCTGATTATTAATTAGAAATTTTAAAAAAAATATAAGAAAAGGAATAATTATTTAAGCTTATTCTCATCTTCAGTTCTGATTATTTTTCTTTGAATCTTACCACTGATTGTTTTAGGCAATTCTTCAACAAACTCAATCATTCTTGGATATTTATAAGGAGCTGTTTCATGCTTTACATGATTTTGAATATCCTTTTTAAGCTCTTCACTTGGCTTGAATCCTTTTGCAAGAACGATTGTTGCCTTAACTATTTGGCCTCTCAATTCATCAGGAACCCCTGTAATTGCACATTCCAATACTGAAGGGTGAGAAATTACTGCGTTTTCCACTTCGTAGGGTCCAATACGGTAACCTGAAGACTTGATTATATCATCATTTCTACCGACAAAGGTGTAATAACCATCTTCATCAACATATGCAGTGTCTCCACAGTGGTAATAACCATCATGGCATACTTCATCAGTTTTCTCTTGGTTTCTGTAATATTCCTTAAATAAACCTACAGACCTTTCTCCAGTTATATCAAAACAGATTTCTCCTTCAGAACCAATATCAACAGTATTGTGTTCAGAGTCTAAAAGAGTCACTTTAAATGCAGGAGATGGCTTTCCAACAGAACCTGTTTTTGATTCCATCCAAATAAATGTAGCTAATGAAAGGGTGGTTTCTGTTTGACCGAATCCCTCTTTAATCTCCAAACCAGTGAATTCCTTGAATCTTTTAAATACTTCTGGAGGCAATGGCTCTCCTGCGGTAGTTGCATATTGAACATTTGAAAAGTCAAATTGGGATAAGTCTTCCTTAATCAGGAACCTGTAGATTGTTGGAGGTGCACAGAAAGTGTTTACCTTGTTTTCAATGATCTTTTCCATTAAATCCAAACCATTGAATCTTACATAATCGTAAACAAAGACTGCAGAACCTGCAATCCATTGACCGTAGTAGTTACCCCATACTGCCTTACCCCATCCGGTATCAGCAGAGGTGTGGTGAACACCATCTTCCACAACATTGTGCCAGTATTTAGCAGTGATCAAGTGTCCAATTGCATAAGTGTGAGCATGTGCAACCATTTTAGGGTTTCCAGTGGTTCCACTTGAGAAGTAAATGAGGAAAGTCTCATCCTCATGAGTTGCATCCTCTCCAGTTGGTCTTTCGAACTCATCACTCATCTTAGCGAGTTCCTCATCAAAGTTTAACCAACCTTCCTTATTGATATTTCCTACAAGAGCTTTCTTAAGCTCAATTCCTAACTCTTCTTCACAAGCTTCGTAATCTGGAATCAATTGGTCCTCTTCTACAGAGACAACCATTTTAATGCTTGCATTTTCCACTCTATATATAATATCATGAAGCTTTACCATGTGAGTGGTTGGAATAGCTATTGCACCGATTTTATGAAGTGCAGTCATGCAGATCCAGAATTCATACCTGTTCTTTAAGGTAAGCAATACTGCATCTCCCTTTTTGATTCCTTGGGATTTAAAGAGGTTTGCAGCTTTATTGGATAATTTTTTCATATCCAAAAAGGTGAAGACCTTTTTCTCGTTATCGTCACACCAAATCAATGCAAGCTTTTCTGGATCTATTCTTGCATATTCGTCCACTACATCAAAACCAAAGTTAAAGTCCTTGGGTACAGTAAATTCAAAATTATCGTAAAAATCCTTATAGGATTTAAAATCAACTCTGTTTACAAAGTTTCCTATTAAAGATGTCATTATATCACTCTATTTTTAATCTAAGCTAATACTCCCCTTGAATATAGCCATTAATCCTTCTTATTTTATTGTAAATTTTGTTAAATATTCATTATTTCAGTTATTCGTTTAGTATTTTCGTTTTATATTCTATTTTAATTACATAATTACAGCTAAAAATTTAGCTTTTTCATCATTTAAAGCAATCATTGCATGTTCACAAGTTGCATCAAAGAATATAGAATCTCCTTCGTTTAAAATAATCTCATTGTCTTTAATGAATATTTTAACGGTTCCTTCAAGAATATAGTTAAATTCCTGACCTGCATGTGAATTCAAAGAAGGAATAGCATCTTCTTTAGGATCAACAGTTACAATAAACATTTCAGCTTTTTTATGAACAAATTTCTTACATAAGTTTTCATACTTATATTCTTTCCTTCTGTCAACAGCAAAACCTTTGTCTGCTCTTGTTACATCAAAATAAGTCATACGAGTTTCTTCACCAGTAAGAATCAAAGCTAAATCAACTTTAAAAATCTGTGCAATTTGGTATAAGAAACTAGCGGGAATGTCAATAATACCATTTTCATATGAAATATAAGTTTCTTCGTCTACATCAAGTTCTTTAGCAATTTCTTCTGTTGTAATATCGGATAATTCTCTTAATTCTCTAATTCTCATACCGATATCTTTGTTTACGTCACTCATTTTAACCATCTTTTGATTTTTGTTTTTTAAATAATTCAATTTGTACATTAATTTTTTTTTTATTGCGCCATATTCATATAAATCTTATATAACAATTAAATTGGTATTATTATTAATTAATTATATAATACATAGCATAA
>JAZNRM010000023.1:0-12640 GCA_045590695.1 Methanobrevibacter sp. | reverse complement strand
AAAAAACAAAGACTAATCCACAGAAATAATATGGAGTTAAAAATATGATAAGTGTATCTACAATCAAAAGTTATATGTTTTGTCCTTTGAAATTGTATTTCCAAAGTAATATTGATGAAAGTGAAGAAGATTACTTTATCTCAAAAACATTAAAGGATCTTAGAATTGATATACAAGACATCTTTCAAAAGAACTTAAGACATGTTAAGAAGGACATGGATGAGAATGAAATAGAAAAGAGACTTGCAATTGGAATAAACAATCAAATCAAAACAACATTTGAAATTATCGAAGAGATAAATGAAAAGAACAAAGAAGAAGATGAACAACCAAAAAAAGAAGATGAAATAGAATTCATAGATAAGAAAGATGATAAAAAAGAGGACGAGGATGATGAATTAACTAAATTAAAAAAAGAACTAATCAATGAAATAAACCTAAATCTCAAAATACTTTCTCTAAAAGTGGCCCAATCCATGAAAGTGCTTGATAAGGATGGAAGTGAAATCCAAAACCTGTTCTTTCCAAGCTGTATGTACAACTACCTAATTAGGGATATCGGTTTGGACCTAATTGGAATGATAGATAAAATAGAAATTGAAAAGGGAAATTACTTCCCAATATCACTAAAATCATCAAATCCTCCAGTAAATGGGGTTTGGGATGGTGATTTCATGGAAGCAATAGCTAATGCACTTCTAATAGAACAGGAATTCAACACATATGTTACAGTGGCATATGTTGATTACTTGAAAATAGCTAATCGGAGAACTGTAATAATAGATACAGATGCAAGAAAAAGCTTTTTCAAAGTGCTGACCAATGTAAACAAAATAATTGAAAAAGGAGAAATACCTACAGTTAAAACTGGCTTGAAAAAGTGTGAAAACTGTGAATATAAGGAACTATGTGATAACAGTTAAATTAAAACTGGGAAAAACGGCACCATTAAGTAAACGGCAATCAAAACAATCACAGTAATAATGACAATAGCTCCAAGAGGTACCTTTTTCCATGCGAGTCCACCTGCAATTATAGCCCCAATCAATCCTATGTACCATAATTGAGGGTCTACAGTCAATACTCCTGGACAAATAAGTGCAGCAAGTGCAGTATATGGAATCAGATTTAGGAATTTCTCGAATTTTGGAGAGAAATTCAATCTTTCCATAAAGATTGCTGGAATTACCCTTGGAATGAAGGTAACAAGTGCGCAAAGAATAATGAGTAAAGTGATATTCATTGTTGCACCTCCTCATTACCGCAATTTTCATCACCTGTCTTATAGGCATCCCCTAAAACAGTATCATCATCAACGATATACATTCCGATGACAGCACCTAAAAGAATAGCTATGATCAATGACCAATTTCCAATGAAAAACTGCAATACAACATTTAAAATAGCTGTTATTACAACTAAAATAGCCAATTCCTTGCTTTCCTTAACTGCAGGAACCAATAGTGCTACAAATAGAGCATATAAAGATATATTAAAACTGTTTGCAACAATTATAGGAAGCACATTCAAGACTATTACACCAATGATTGCTCCAAAAATCCAAGATATCCATGCTATTCCTGCAAGTCCGATATAAGCCCATATTGAAGACTCTTCCATTAGCATGAACATTGCAAATGCCTCATCAACAGCAAGGTGTGATGAGGGTATTCTCACAGCAAGTGAAGCGTCATCTACCTTGTTGTAAATGCATGTGTTCATTACAAAATATCTGAAATTAAGTACAAATGAAGTCAAAACAATATTGAAAAGAGTAGCCCCCTGAGCCAACATGGTGGCTATCATGATTTGCCCTGCACCGGCATATATGAAGATGGACATTGAAACGGTTTCAAGTGGAGTCAGACCTGCCTTAATTGCTAAGGCAGCATATCCAATACCCATAGGAATGTATCCAAATGTAATTGGAATACCTAACTTCAAACCGTTTACAAACTTTTCTTTTCGAGTAATCTAAAACACATCCATAAGTAAAAATAAAAGCAAAAAATATGTACAAAATAAGAATAAATAAGTTAAAGAGAAAATTAGAATTTATTGTTGTTTCTTAATCTCTTTACATCAAATACTGCAGTGCTTGCAACTGCCATAACTGCCATCACACCAGCTTGAATCGGATCTGTAACAATCAAATCTGCCTCATCTGTTACACTTCCAGGCATATTCAAAGTGATGACAATCAAGTCCTCATGCTTTTCCTTTAATTTCCTTACAGTTTCAGTAATCTTTCCACCCATAAGGGACCCTGCAAGAACAAGCACTCCAACACGAGGCAATCTGTTTACTGCATCAACTGCTTCTGCAATATTCTCTTCGCCAACTAAAGGAATAGTATCCACACTTATACGCTCTCCACGTATATTATGCCTATCCGCTTCTGTGATAGCTCCAACTGCAACTTGAGATACTTGAGCTCCACCACCGAAAATAAGAACCCTTTTACCGAAAATGTCATTCAATGAACCGTGAATTTCAATATCTAAAATAAATTCCTTAGACTCTAAGTCTTCGATTAATTCATCGAGTTTCTCAACATGATCAAGCTCAAGATTCAATGTTCCCACATCATCATTTACATATAGATGAACATAGGAGATATTGATTCCATGACTTGAAAGAATATCGGTTATCTCATCGAGAACTCCTTTCTCTTCTTTAGTTGTAATTGTTAAAGAAATACTATTCATAATATTACCTAATAATACTTAAAATATTCAATTATTTAAAGATTATCTTAAACTCAAAATAAAAATAAAAAAACGCTAAAAAGGATAATTGAAGATAAAATTTTTTAAAATTTTATTTATGAGGAAAATATGAAGATAATCTCCAATTAATCCAATTTAGCCTTTAACGCATCCAATTCAGCATGCGCTTTCTTATATAAGTTTAAATAGCTGTCATGTTCGCTGACAGGAATAACCTTAAGACCTAACTTTTCATACTCTTCAATGTAAGATCCATCGAATACTGGAATCTCAAACTTGATCTCTTCTGGAGTCTCATTTACAATGATCAAATCCCTGTAAGGGAAATCATATTCCACAATGTATCCTCCAAGACTCATGATATGATAAGGTCTGATTACAAATTTCATATAAAATCACCACGTTAAAATTTAGAATAATGCAATGACCATAGCCAATACTCCAAGTGCAGAAGTCACCAATATTGTAGGATATAATTGCCTGTTGGTGAATATTGGGGAGAATGCACTGACGATTGCCATAATTACCGGAAGCAACAATGATACGATAATGCATACAATGAATTTAAGTGAGAAGAGTTCCGGTGCAACACCTAAGAACAATACACAATACATTAAACCTAAAGTGAATATCAGGAATCCTCTAGTTAAGTAAACAAATGATCTGTATTTTGAAGCAAGTTCCATATATGGCCCTTCAATTACATCGGATTTAGCCTTGATGTAGGAGAACGGATATTCGTTCAATAGAATCATGTATCCTATAAAGAAGACTACAGTTCCGATAATACCTGCTAAAGTGAATAGGAACGGTCCGTTAGCTTGCTGATAAGCTACAATGTCTGCCAAGTAAATGCTTTTGGATAATGCTGCAGGTATGAATAAAGCCAAATACAATGGGAATGAACCGAAGATGATCATCCTGAGGGACCTGTTTGAACTGATGTCTTCAATGGATGATACAAGCAATCCTGGTCTTTCAGCACCTTTTGCATGGTCTGGGAACCTTAAGTTAATGCTCATTACAGATTTGGATAAGGAACCCATTAAAACATAAGCGATTTCTTCAACTTTTAAGAATCCAACAATAGCTATAAGGCTTGCAAAAGCCATAAACTGGTAATTCTCTGGCATCAGTGCCAGGAATACTGCGAGTACTGCAATGAAACAAAGAATAGGCATTGCCTTATATAATCCTGGTGCTGGAGAATTAGGTTTTATGTTCTCCTTGAACAGGAACTTGATTGATGCCCATAGCCCAGGACTTGTAACTGGAGGTCCGATTCTTTGCTGAATCCTTGCTTGAACATATTTCCTTTCAATTCCAGGAATCAAAACACCTATGAACAATGCGATTATAAGTGTTAGGATAACCTCTAAAATTGAAATAAGTGATATTTCATAAGCCATTTCTCTTTCCTCATAATAATTTTTAATTAACGTTAATCATAATAAATAATTTCTTAATGAATATTGGATTTCAAAATTGATTTATCCAACTTGTTATTTTTAGTATCATAAACTTCGATAGCCCTATCTGAACAAGTAAAGCATGGATCACACTGTACAATGCATAATTGACCATCAGTGATATGATTTCCAATGGATGCATACTGCATAGCACCAATATTACTCATTGAAGGAGTCCTTATAATGCAATGGCGAACTCTTCCATCCTCAATGGCATAGGAGTGATACAATGTTCCCCTTGGAACTTCAATATAGCTTTCAATCAAGCCAGTATCAACCATTTCCCAAGACCTGTCAGTTATCTTTCCTTCAGGCAAGTCTCTGATTGCTTGACGAACAATCTTGATTGCTTCAAATATTTCTAAGACTCTCATAAGAAGCTGAGCTTTCACATCACAGGTATCTTGAGTAATGATATCAAAGTCAAAGTTATCATACTCATACATGTCTGTTCTTAAGTCTCTTTTGACACCGGTAGCACGTAATGTAGGGCCAGTTACAGCTAACTTAAGAGCTTGTTCCTGTGGAATGTATCCGGTTCCTGTAATCCTTGACAATACTATTGAATCATGAACGAACCTATCTGCAAAGTCTGCAACATTCTTTTCCACAAGGTCCATGCCATCCAATATCTTACGGATTCTATTGTCATCCAATTCACATCTTGGCCTTACGCCACCAATGATGGAACAACCATATTGGACACGGTTTCCTCCAATCATGCCCAAGAGTTCCATGATGGTTTCCCTAATGTAGAATAGCCTCATGGAGAATGTTTCATGAGCCAATGTTTCGCAACCGTGACCTAAGTACAATAAGTGACTGTGCAATCTTTCAAGCTCTCCAACGATTACACGAATATAAACCGCTCTATCAGGCACTTCAACACCAAGGCCCTTCTCAGCAGTCCTTACAGAGTTCCATGTATGCGCATTTGAACAGATACCACAAATCTTTTCAGTAAGCATATTTGCCTTTTCTACTGGAAGACCTTCCATAATACGCTCAATACCTCTGTGGTTTACACCGATTGTGATTTCCGCATCCTTAATGATCTCATCCTCTACGAAAAATCTAACCCTATAAGGTTCTAAAGCAGCAGGGTGAACCGTACCCATTTGAATCTCAGTTTCAATGATTTCCTGCTTTTTAGCTTTTTTCTCTTCCATATTATCCTCTCTTTAATACATTAAAAATTAATCAGCATTCAATAAATGCGGCAAAGATGCAACTACTCCTGCCAATACATCTTGAGGCCTTACAGCACATCCTGGAATCTTAGCATCAACAGGAATCACATTTTCAACAGGCCCTTCAATTTCCTCTGAAGGAATGTCTCCATAACAATTCTTATAGACACCACCCATCACTGCACAAGCGCCTGCTGCAACAACAAGCTTTGGATTTGGAATGGCATTATAAATATCCTCCAATGGCTTTCTATTGTCATGAGTGACAGGTCCTGTTACAACCAGAATGTCCGCTTCACGAGGGTTCCATGTTAAAAAGACACCATATTGCTCTATATCAAATTTAGGAGATAAAACTGCATTTACAATTTCAATATCACAGCCATTGCATCCACCAGTATAAACAAGCATAATATGGATTGCTTTTGACCTTGAAAGTGTTTTAAGACTCATCTATTCACCTCCCTCATCTTCAGAAACTTCATCAATTTTAGCATCTGAATCCTCTTCATTCAATTCAGCGCTTCGTTGAACATCTTTCTCATACTTTTCATTAATGTTATCTTGAATGTCCTTTATCTTGGATACCTTATCAAGAGCTACACCAACATTTTCAATTTTCTCATCCTCTTGAACAATATTTTCGCTCAATAATGACTTGTCGGATAAATATTGTGCAATAAAGGATATCTTGTCATGGGATATCTTGATAGGTTCCTCTAAGAGTTCGCTTGTGTCTACATTGATCTCACCGACATTTCCAGGGTGAATGGTTCCTGCCTCTTCAAAGAATGAATAGATTGGACAGAAATCGTGACACCAGTAGCAAACTACACATTTTAAAGGATCAAGTTCCGGAACTTCGGTTTTCACCCATCCTTCTTTAAGCTTTACAGGGTTTTGCAGAGGTTTCATTGTAACTGCACCGGTTGGACAGACATTAGCACAACCTCCGCAACCGATACATGCTTCCTCATCAACCTTCTTGTCAGGTTCAACAGTTCCTGTCAAGATGGCATTACGGAGTTCCATGTCAGTCACTCTGTCTGCAGCAAAGAGAATTCTTTTGAAATTAGTGTAAGCTCCATTAAGCATAATCTTCAATACATCTTTCATAAATACCAAACTCCTAATTCACCCTTTCAAACTCTCTTTCGAAAATAAATGACTTAGATGGGCAAATATTCATACATGCTCCACAGTAAATACATTTATCATCATCGACAACGAATTTAAGATTCTTGTTCTTTGTTCCGAGATTGACTTCATCACTTGGAATTTCGACTGTATAAATCGCTTCCTCTGGACATATGTCCTTGCATAATCCGCATTTTACACACAAGTTATCGTCAATATAATTGAATCCTCCAGAGATTTCATACTTGACGCTTGTTGTTTTTGGAATTGCATCCTTAGGACAGTGAATTGCACAGGTTTCGCACATGATACATTTATCCAAGTCAACATTGATTGCCCCTCTTTGAAGGGTTATTGCATCTTCTGGACAAAGTTCAGCACAGATACCGCATGAAATGCAATCATCACTGACTTCTCCATCCCAAGAGATTACTTGGAAGCTTCTTGCTTCTTCCTTACATTCATTTACACATTTTCCACAAGATACACAGTATCCAAATAGCTTATTGTCTTCGCTTTCTGTTAATGATGAAACAGGACAGTTGTAAATCGCTTCAAGACGTTTTGCCTTATTCTCTTCAGTATCCTCATCAAGTGAAGGGTCATATCTCAATGCATTCTCATCTCTTATGAGTGCTGGGCTGTCAAAGGTTTCCTTACATAATCCGCAATTGAGGCAACTTACAATGCTTCCTTCAGCATTTGAATACAATGTGTCATCCTTAATGCTTCTTTTTATCTTAAAGTCATCAACACATAAGGCATCATTGATACAGTTTTCAACACAAGCCAAGCACAAGGTACAAATGCTCTTATCGTACTCACCATCCTTCAATGCACCTGTAGGACAGACATCTTCACATACCTTGCATCCTACACAGTATCCTTCATCCTGTATAATCACTTCAATTGATCTGGTAGGACAGTAGTATGCACATCTTCCACATTTCACACATTTCTCGCTGTCTGTGCTGATGCAAATCCTGTCTGCTGTCTTGTCGGATTTTACAGGAAGCTTCATACTCTCTATCTTCTTGACTCCTGCACCGAATCCCACTGTGTTTGCAACCATTTTCAATGAATTGAGCAAGACTTTCTGCTTGTCTAGAACAAGGTTATCAGTATCAACTCTTGCCTTTTTAGTACATACATCCTCACAAACACCACAACGTGAACAGATACCTTTAACTATTCCATCATCAAGATGAATGCTTTCTATAGGGCAAGTGAACTGGCAAACTCCACAACCATTACATTTTGCCCTATCAACCACATATCCGCCATATTTGTTCTTGAATATCGCATGATTTGGACAAGCTTCGAAACAAGCACCACAACACATACAGCTAAAAGCTTTATTATCTACAAAGCGTATTGCTTCACTTGGACAATTTCTTATACAATCTCCTTGTCCATCACACTTATTAGTTGTTAAATACATGATTCTTCTCCTAAATAATAAGTAAGACCATTAATAATCCCATCATCTAATGATCTCCTTTCGCTCGTCCTCCTAATAATGCACTGCCGATCAATACGCCAATGCCAGCTCCTAAAAATGTGGTTGCAATTGGCACATCATTATAAACAGGGAATTGTCCTAATCCATAAGACATTAAGAGAGCACCAATTATAAGGGCTAAAATTCCACTTGCTGTAAACTTAAAGCTATTGTCCAGATTCAAGTGAACCCTTGAACCTACAACAAATCCGAATATGATTGCAATAATAAGCGGTCCGATTACAATATTAGCGATACTCATTCCTCTTCCTCCGCTAATTTCTTAAATTGTGAAAATGCAATTACCACTGCACTTAAACCTACAAGAACCTTGAGGCCAACTGCAATGTTCAAGTAAGGAACGATTCCTGCATGGGTTAAATCCGGATATGAGAATAATGCTGCAATAGCTTGAGGCACTTGTCCATAAAGGTTTCCACCTACATTGTAAAGGTATGAGCCGGTTAATGCAAGTCCTGCCAATCCAATCAATACATAAGCCAATGCACCGATTGACTCTAAAGTGGAAATGAACCTATGAGACAATTTCAATGGAGTGCCGTCTACACCATAAACAATGACACATAAGATGATTGCCCCTGCAATCATAGCTCCACCTTGGAAACCACCACCAGGAGTAATGTGTCCTCCTAAAATGGTCATGATACCTAAAGCGATAATCACAATAGCTATTGGAAGAGTCATGATCTTCAATATAGGGCTGCTGTCATCCTTATTCCAATTTGGAGATTTTTTTCCTTCAGCCATCATTCATCATCCCCTTCATTCATATCAGCATTAATGTTCTTGTCTAAAATCTTTCCTTTACCGAATACAAGCAATACAACAAGGACTGCAGTTACTAGAATCAATGATTCTCCTAATGTATCAAAAGCTCTCCAATCGAATACGACAAGTGTAACCATGTTTGGAGCAAGCTGTGTTCCAATAGCATTGTAAACCAAGCTGATTCCAGGTTGAATCAAGTTCTTGAATCCATAGATTGCATCGAATAAGGTTGATGCAAAAAGAATTGCTGCCAATGCCATAATGAGTGATCTAATACTAGTAATTTTATCAGACATACTTTAACCCCCAATAAATTACTGCAACTAAAATTCCAAGGACTATGACAATGTAGAATGTCATTTTTTCCAAGGAATCAGATTGCTCGGATTTTATCTTTCCTGCAAGAGGCATGTTTGTAAAGAATAAAACTGCAACTAAAAGCACTACAACAATTGAAGCAACTACGCTTACATGCCTTAGGAATAATGCTGCAAGTATCAATGAAACGAATATCAAGAATTCAGCAGCTATTGCACCTGAAACATTGTCCATAGTTGTAGGGTCTTTAGAAAGGCTTGACTTTAAGCCTTTGACAGATTCCAAGAATTTTTGATATAAAGCCATCAGATCAATCCTCCTGCAAATGGAATGAATACATCAGTTACTATATTTGGGAAAATACCTAAAGCCAAACAGATTATAAGCAATACAGCTACAGAGAATACAGTAGTTTTTGGAATCTTTTCGTGAGCAAACTTCAAGTCCTTTGGCTTAGGTTGCAAGTAAACTGTATGGAATGCCTTAACGAATGTGAAGAATATCACTACGCTTACAATGATTGCAAGGATAGCAAGTTCAGTGTATCCTGCATCCAATGCAGCTTGCACAAGCATCAATTTACTTTGGAAACCGTTGAATGGTGGAACACCTGCTAAAGCGAATCCTCCAAGCAATACCATAATTGCCATTCTTGAATCAACTGCAATCAATCCACCTAACTTTCTTGTATCGGATGTTTTTGTAAGGTAGTACACTGTACCGAATCCGATAAATAATAATGCAGTTATGACAATTTCATTTGCTGCCTGGAACAATGCCGCTGCAATTGAATATTGTGTTCCTATACCAAAACCTAATGCAATGAATCCAAGTTCCCCTACTGCAAGGAATGCTATCATTCTTCTAAAGTCTACCTCCATTGCAGACATTGCAATGCTTAAAGCCATTGCAAGAATAGCAAATACGATTATTGCTGTATTGAAGTAAGGGATATATGCGAATATCTTGTACATTGCAATACCGAATGCAAGCATGCACAATACTGAAAATCCTTGAAGTATTGCAGATCCGTTAGGTCTTGCTTTTGAGTAAACAGCTGATTTTATAGTGTGGAATGGAGGCAATCCTGCTGAATATAGCCATCCAAACAATATCAATGCAAAACCAATCACTAAACTTGGAGCATAAGGGTTTACATAGTTGTTGCTTATTGCAAAGATAATGTCGTTGATGTTTACAGAACCGATTGTTCCAAGTATGAATCCGATACCTAACAATAACATTGGTCCGCCTATTGCACCTAAAATCAAGTATTTCAATGCGATTTCATAATTGTCTTCAGTGCTTGAAGCTATAATGATACCCACTTGGGTTAAAGCTGTAATTTCAAAGAAAACATACATATTGAAAATATCATTTGAAAGCATCAAAGCAGTTACAGATGCTATACCCATAAAGATAAGGTATAAGTAAGGGCCGGATACTTCTTTTTTCTCAGAGAAGTATGTCAATACTGCCAAGAATGCAACGATGCCCATCAGGAATATGAAAATCCTTTCAATATTTTCAAAGACATAAACAATACCAGTATTGTAGCTTGCTACTAGAGTGCCCATCAAGTTTGATGGAAGTGAACTTGCAAGAAGCGCTGGATCGTGACCACCGAAGTATTGGATGCCGACAGCTGCAATGATTGCAATTAAAGGAATTGCAATAGCCACAACAATTGAAATGGCCTTAACTGTTTTGTCCTTTCCACCAAATATGTTAACGATTAAAGCAGCTAATATTGGAATGACAACCATTAATGGAATAAGATAATTCATTTTTCATCCCCCATCATTTCAGATACGCTTAAGGTTCCATGCTTTCTGTATAAAACCATAGCCAAAGCCAACATAACTGCTAAAGTACTTGCACCAATTACAATACTTGTAAGAACTAATGCTTGAGGCAAAGGATATGCTGCATTTGCTGCAAACCAGTCTGCAGTCATACCAGGCAAGAAGATAGGCACGACTCCTCCTGCTTTAAATCCTAAGCAGATAAGGAATAGGTTAACCCCTTCCTCAATGAAAGCAATACCAATGATTTTCTTAATAAGATTATCAATGAAGATTGCTGCAAATAGTCCAATAATTATAAATGCACCAGAAGCGAATAAAGAAGCCAATTGAACATCCATCATAACTATGCCTCCTCCATTCTAGTTTTTAAAACAGCTAATGCGATAAATACCGGCACAATAGCTCCCTCTACAATAGCTTGGGTTAAAGCTACATCCGGAGCAAGCAAGATCTGGAATAAAAACGCTACACAGAATCCAGAAATACCAGTTAAAATAGCTGCCTTAAGCAAGTCATTTTGTAAAAGTGCGATAATAGCGCTTACAACTGCAACAAAAATCACTATATATTCAATCATTGCCATCATCCTCACTTTTCTCATCTAATTCTTCACTTGAATCAACACTCATATCCAAATTATCTTCAAGAAGTACTTGATCAATCAGATCAGATTCATCTTCAGTTTCCTCCTCAGAAACTTCTTCAAGATTTGGATTAAGTACTGGATTATTAAGAGTATCTTCACTATGGAAATAAGCATTAGCCAATGCATGAGCCAATAATGGCGCTAGGAATAAATAAATTAGGGCAAATAAAGGTTGACCTAATGCAAGGAATGCGATTATTCCTGCAACGTCAACAACACCTAAAATATGAATTCTAGCATAGACTACATTATCCAAGTTTCTATCAATTCTTAAAACACCTACTACTGCAATCAATATCAGAAGTGCAGAAATGATAAGCAAGATTGATTGAATCATACTGATTATACCAGGATCAATTCCAAACATCATTTATGCCCTCCTCATAACTGCTGCATAAGCTATTGTTCCAACAATGCCTAATAGAAGCAATGCTAGAGCAATATCCTTGAAAAATCCGATATTAAATATTGTACCGACTGTTATAAGTAGCAAAGTAAGTGCTAAAGTGAATGAAGAAGTACCTATAAGTCCCATAGATGTAGATTTATATGTAATAATCCTCAATGTTGCAATTAGAAATACAATCAATGCAACTATTAAAAAACACTCAGAAATCAATAAAATATCCATTATCATCACATTCTATGATTATAAATTTACACAATAAACATAAATTTGAAAATTAAATCGCTTATTTTACATCATTTTAAAATTATCATCTACATTAAAATGATTTTTAGAAATTATTCTAGCATTCCCTTTATGTAAGGTTCAAAAGGAATGATGTCCTTAACGTCTCTTGGAGCAATAACTGCAACCTTTATGACTTGATTTTCACTATCCAAGTCCACAGACAATGTTCCAGGAGTCAAGGTAATGCTGTTGGCCAAAATTGTTTGGGATATTGGTCTTTTAAGTTCAGTATCAATATCAATCACAATAGGCTCAAATCCATCAGTCTTGAAGACTCTTAAAGCCATATCTATTGTAGATTTGATAATCTCTAAAATAAGAACCACTAAATAAGCAATTGCATAATAAATTCTACTTAA
>JAZNRM010000022.1:0-6285 GCA_045590695.1 Methanobrevibacter sp. | reverse complement strand
TACATAGGAGTTATTAATTCCTATGAACAAAAAAATCTTAATTGCAATAATTGCAATAATCATAATAATATGTGCTGGTGCCTTTGCATTAACTAATATGCAATCAGGTAATGGTGCTTCAATAAATGTTGATGCAAATGCACTTGAAGATAAGGGAAATTTAGTTGTTGACTCAGAAGAGATCTCTGCAGACAATGGTTTGTATTCAAGTTCATCTTCTGATGAAAACGCTGTTTTAGTAAAAAACAACGGGGTATTGAAATTAGCTAATTCCATAATCAATAAAACAGGTGATACAAGTACTACTGGTGATGATGCGGACTTCTATGGAATCAATTCAGCGATTTTGGTTAATACAAATGGAAGCTTGGATATTTCAAATGTGAAGATAAGTACAAACTCAAAAGGATCAAATGGTATTTTTGTAACAAATGCTGAAAGCTCAGGAAGCTCTTCCTCTAATGTTGCTTTAGATGGCAATGGTTTGGCAGAAAGTTCAAGTGGCTCAGGAAGTGATTCATCTAATGGAGGAACTCCTCCTAGCATGCCTTCTGGCGATACTGGTTCTGATGGTGGAACTCCTCCTGAAATGCCGGATTCAAATGGAGCTTCTGGTGGTGGAGAATCATCAAGCATGGCCACATCTAACCAAGATAGTGTAGATGGAACTACAGAGGCAAATATTGAAAATGTGGAGATTACTACATACAGTGACAAGTCTCGTGGGCTTGATGCAACATACAATGGAATCATCAATGCTAAAAATGTCATAATCAATACAAATGGTCAAAGCTGTGCAGCTCTTGCTACAGATCGTGGTGAAGGAGAGGTTCATGTAACTAACAGTGAATTGAATACAGGAGTAAGCAAGCAAAGCGGCAGAGGTTCACCAATAATCTATTCTACAGGAAACATAACTGTAGCAAACTCTGTAGGCACTGCTTATGTTTCTCAAATAGCTTGTATTGAAGGTAAAAACAGTATTGAACTCTCCAACTGTGACTTGTCTGCAGCTGCAGGTGGAAACAGACAGGACAATGGAGAATATGTTGATTTAGGTGGCGTATTTATCTATCAAAGCATGAGTGGAGATGCTGATGTAGGTACATCCACTTTCACTGCAAAGGATTCTGTGTTGTCAATACTGTCCGATTCAGACTGCTATGAATCTGCACCAATGTTTCACGTAACCAATACCAAGGCAATAATTAACTTGGAAAAAACTGAACTTAACTATGGCAGTGGAATACTATTGGATGTTTCAGGCCAAAGCCAATGGGGAACTGTAGGTTCCAATGGTGGAGAGCTCACATTCAATGCAAAAGATGAGACTCTTGATGGAAACGTAATTGTGGATTCAATCAGTTCTTTGAACATGACTCTAAGCTCTACCAGCTATGTAGGAACCATAAATCCTTCTGATGATTTTGGGCAAACTGATGTGATTATTGAATCTGGTTCTGACTGGACATTAGATGGAGATAGTCACGTATCCAGTTTAGAGAATAATGGTGAGATCAATTATAATGGCCATACATTATATGTAAATGGAGTGGCTTATACTGAATCTAATCCATATAATTAATTTTTTAAAATTTTAAATTTTTCATTTTTTTTCTTTTTTATTTATTTTTTAACTATTTCTTTTAATTTTTCCCTAGAGAAAACTTTTTGTATATTGTATATTTTTTTATTCAAGGTAAAAAATTAAAAATTTATTTAATATAAAGTCTAATCTTATAATAGAGTTTTAGAATTGAAATTTTAAAAACTATTTTTAGAAAAATTATTATCAGATTATAAGGTTTTAATATGAATGAAAGTGAAAAATGTGCAAAAAAGGATTTAGCTCATATTTGGCATCCTGCTTCTCAGATGAAAGACTATGAAGATTTTCCACCAATAATAATTGACCATGGAAAAGGTGTTAAGCTATATGATGTAGATGGCAAGGAGTATATAGACATCATCAGCTCCTGGTGGTGCAATTTGCTTGGTCACTGCAATGATGAGGTTAGTGATGCGCTCAAAAGTCAAGTGGACAAATTGGATCATGTTCTTTTTGCTAACTTTTCACACAGAACAATTATAGAATTGTCAGAGCGTCTAATCAAGGTAATGCCAGAAGGTCTAAATAAGTTCAGCTTTGTTGATAACGGTTCAGCATCCATTGAATGTGCACTTAAAATGGCTTTCCAATATTGTGCACAAAATGGAAAAGGTCATAAGAAACGTTTCATGTGTTTCACCGATGCTTATCATGGAGAAACCTTAGGTGCATTGTCTGTTGGTGCGTTGGATGAATATTCCAAAGTGTTTGAACCTATCATGATTGATACGATTAAGGTGCAGGCACCGGATTGTTACAGATGCCCATACAATAAAAATAGGGAAAGCTGTGACTGTGAATGCTTTGAACATGCAGAGAAGGCATTTGCAGAATATGGTCATGAAACCTGTGCTATGATAATCGAGCCTTTGATTCAAGGCAGTGCAGGAATGAAGATTTATCCTCCATTGTATCTCAAGAAACTTAGGGAACTTTGTGACTTGTATGATGTGCTCTTGATTGCAGATGAGATAGCTACTGGTTTCGGAAGAACAGGAAAGATGTTTGCAGTGGACCATGCAGGAATAAGTCCAGATATCATGTGCATTTCCAAAGGGCTTACAAACGGTTATATGGCAATGGCAGTTTGTGTAAGTACAGATGAAATCTATAATGGATTTTATGGAGATTATTCTGATAATGTCGCTTTCATGCACAGTCACACTTATGCTGGAAATCCACTTGCTGCAAGTGTTGCAAATGCTACATTAAAGATAATGGAAAGAGACAATATCCTTGATGAGGCTAATGAAAAGGCAATTTGGTTAAACAATCGTTTCCATGAATTATTTGATGGCCATCCGAATGTAGGTGAGATTAGGCAGATGGGACTCATCAATGCAATCGAACTCGTTGAGGACAAGGAGTCTAAAAAAGGATTTGATTCATCAGAAAGAATCGGCTATAAAATCTATAGGGAAGCTTTGAAACAAGGATTGATGCTTAGGCCTTTAGGTAATGTAATGTACTTCAATCCTCCTTTGGTAATTACAAAAGAAGAGCTTGGAGAGTCTTTAAGAATCTGTAAACAAGCTATTGATTCTGTATTATTATAGAAAAAGTTTTTTATTTTTTTATTTTTTTTAAAAGAAGACTATTTTTTTAAGATTTTTTAAAAAAAGAAAAGAAGAATAGCTATTAAAATAGCTATTAAATATTTATTTTATTTTTTATCTATTTTTACCTATTTTCATCTATTCCATGAAAATAGCTGGTTTATAAGGCATTGCATTTCTTGCCTTGTTTTGTGGGTCGTAGCTGTCATCAGTATGAATAATCACTTCTGATTCAACTTCAGCTTCAATGAAGTCTTTTGCATCATTCAAGATAGTAGCTTCATCAATCTTACCGATGTATCTTGTTTTGGTCATTTCTCTGGAAATCTTTTTAGCTGCGCCTGCGATTTCCTTCTTGTCATCATAGATGTTTTGACCTATTGCTCTACCCATTATTTGACCGATGTCTGGTTTTCCAACTTCATCAGCTATTTTATATAAGTCCCATTTCCAGTCAGGGGATAGGTAAATGTGGATTTTTTCAGGGTCTGTGTCAACGATGTTCTTGATTTCGTTGATGTCCTTTACGATGTTTTGGACAAGAGACTCTGATCTTTCAATCTCTTCGCTGATGAGTTCCTCATCATATTTTGGCCATTCTGCAAATGAAACGAATCCTTCTCCACCAAATTTGCTCCAAAGCTCTTCAGAAGTGTGTGGAGTGAATGGAGCAAGTAATCTGATCCAGTTACTTAATAATGTGGATAATACGTAGATTACAGCAGGGTCCTTTTTCTCAATGAGGTCTTTGACTCTGTACATGTAATGGTCTAAGTCTTTTTTAAGCAAGAATAAAGCATGTTGCAATGCTTGTCTGGTTTGGAAAACTTCAAGCGCTTCTGTTGCAGCCTTGATATGGACATTCAATTGGTTAATCATCCATTTGTCGATGCTGCGTTCAAGAGCAACTTCCTCAATATTGGAAAGATTAAGTTTTTCTCCTTTGATGTCTTCCACTTTTTGTGCAAATTCTCTAAACCATTCGAGTCTTCTTTGGGTTCCTTTAACCTCTTTTTCTCTCCAATCGAAGTCTTGCCATGGTTCAGCGGATGCCATTAAAAAGAGCCTTACAACATCTGCACTGTACTCTTCAATTGCATCTGCAAGGAGAATCACATTACCTTTTGATGAGGACATCTTGTTTCCTTCAAGAAGTCCCATACCGAATACAACAGTACCTTTTGGCCATTTCTCTTCAGGATAAATCGCTGCGTGGGTGAACATGAGGAAACTTAAATGGTTACCTACAAGGTCTTTTGCAGACAATCTCCAGTCAAGAGGATACCAGTAATTGAATTCAGCTTGAATATCTTCTACTATTTCAGGTGCAACGGTGATTTCATCGCTGTCCACTCCTAAGAAGACCTTTTCAAAGAATGCTTCATTCAAGTCTTCAGGGTCCATGTCTTTGAGATATTTAGCTATTGAATAGTAGGACATGTACATTGTTGAGTCTGATAAAGGCTCGATTAACCATTGATCGTCCCATGGAACTCTGGTACCAAGACCTACTCTTCTGGAACAAGCCCAGTCATCCAACCAGTCAAGGTAGTATTCGAAGTTGGAGCGGATTTCTCCAGGAATGATGGTTTCTTGAGCAAGTAACTTTTGGGTCTTTTCAGTCCATTCCTCATCACCGTATCTGATGAACCATTGGTCATCCATAATCTTGACTACACATTTGTTACCGCATCTGCAGATTACAGGTCTTTCTGCAAAGTCGTACATGATGTCTGCACTGCCTTCCTCAATCATGTCAGCCTTGATTTCATCTCTGATATATGCAACCCTTTTTCCTGCGTATTTTTCAATATGGTCGCTGATGTATCCTTTGCTGTGCTCTGCCTTGTACAATTCATCAGTTGCATCTTGCACTTTAGGATCGTTTTGGTTTTCGATTCCCATTCTTTCTACAACTTCCACAGCAGGGAATTCACCATATCCTTTCACGGTTACAACATTCAATGGTTCTGCCTTAGCAACTTCATCTGCAATGTCATATTCCTTGATTAAATCTGCATTTTCCTTCAAGTCTCTAAGTGCGATATAGTCTGCAGGTGCGTGAGCAGGTACAGAGAATACTGTTCCTGAACCGTATTCAGGGTCTACAAAGCTTGCAGGGAAGATTGGCAATGGTTCACCGTTTAATGGGTTTTTGACGTATTTTCCGATTAATGGTTTAGGGTCAATGTCACCAACAATCTCCAAGTCATGCTGGTTGGAAAGGTTGAGGAAAGCTTCATTGCTTATGATCCATTTTTCACCTTCGTTAACTCCTGATTTAACTTCAACTTCAATGTAGTGAACCTCTGGGTTTAACCATACGTTGGTTGCAGCGAAAATGGTTTCAGGTCTGAAGGTTGCAGGTACGATGTATTGTCCAGGCTCAACTTCAAACTTGATCAATGTCAATTCGTTTACCCCTACACCTTCACCTTCAAGCAAGTCGTGGTCCCCTACAGGGTTCTCATCGTGAGGGCAGTATTTTACAGGGTGCTCACCTTGCTTGATGAGGCCTAAGGACTTAAGCTTTTTAGCTTGCCAGGTGATGAATTTCTGATAAGTTGGATCGATAGTTCTGAATTCCCTTCTCCAGTCGATGGAATAACCCATATCATCCATTACGGTATGGTATTCGTTACTGAAATATTTTACAATGTTTATTGGGTCTTCCAATTTTGGAAGGGTGTCATGAGGAACCTTGTGAACTCTTTCGTATAAGTCAAGGGTCCATGGGTCTTTCCTTTTGATTCTATCTGCAATACCTATAACAGGTGCACCGGTTACGTGCCATGCCATAGGGAATAATACATTGTAGCCTTCCATCCTTTTGAATCTTGCAAATACATCAGGTACGGTATATGTTCTACCGTGACCGATATGCATAGCCCCACTTGGGTATGGATAAGCCACTGTTATGAATAATTTTTCCTTTTCATTAGGGTCTGATTGAAATAGCTTGTTCTCTCTCCAGATTTTTTGCCATTTCTTTTCAATTTCGTTATTAGTCACTAAATCACCGTTTCTGTTTTGATAATTAATAATTATTAAAATTATAATTTATTATTATGAATTAATAATCATGTTTTTGATAATCATATTTTTTTGATATCACATTAT
>JAZNRM010000021.1:0-2877 GCA_045590695.1 Methanobrevibacter sp. | reverse complement strand
ATTTTTTTAAGTCTTTCTTTTTTTAAAAATAGTAAAAAAAATGTAAATTTATAGAGTTTTATCTATAAAATTACATGAAATATTTGAATTTTATTTTGCAGCTTCACCAATTAAGGCATCTTGATTGCTTACAACTTGAGTGTCAATGACTACTGGCTCTTCCTCACCTAAAACAGATTTAGTGCTGCTAAGTCCAAATAGCATTGTAGACAAGTTATGGAGCAATGAAGTTGTAGTAGGTGGAATGATTCCAAGCAATCCAAGTCCAATTAAAGAACCGTTAAACATTACAATGTGTCTGTAATTGGCATTTATCTTATCAAGCATTCCTGTTGATAGCTTTCTAAGTGTTACCAAGTCATACAAGTCATCTGAAAGCAAGGAAATGTCTGCAACTTCCCTTGCAATATCTGATGAGTTTCTCATTGCCACTGATACATCAGCAGCAGATAATGCTGGGGAGTCGTTGATTCCATCTCCAACCATAATGACTTGATGGCCTTCATCTTTTAGCTCTTGAATGATGTTTGCCTTATCCTCTGGAAGCACTTGTGACCTGTATTGTGTAATGCCTAAGTCATTAGCTATTTTATTTGCAGCATTTTCACTGTCTCCAGTTAGCATGACCACATTGGAAATGCCCAATTCCTTAAGTTGGCTGATTACATCATGGGCTTCATCCCTAACCGGGTCTGAAATGCAAAGGATTCCCTGAAGCTTTTTGCCAATTGCAAGATAAATCACTGAATACTCTTTAATATTCTCATCAATGATCTTTTGCTGTTTCTTGGTAAACTTGATGCCTTCATCTTCCTCTACGAAGTGTCTGCTTCCAATGATTGCCTTTTTGCCATCATATGTAGTTGAAATACCATGTGCAACTATGTATTCAACTTCACTATGATCCTCTTCATGGTGAAGTCCTTCCTCTTCAGCCTTTTTCACAATGGCTGTTGCTACACTGTGAGCAAAGTGCTCTTCAATGCATGCAGCAATTCTCAATACTTCATCTCTTTCGTATTTTCCACAAGGAATGACCTTTTCAAGAACTGGATGGGCATTGGTCAATGTTCCGGTCTTATCGAATACTATGGTATCTGCATTGGCATATGCTTCCAAATGCTTTCCACCTTTAACCATCATCCTATTGTCAGAAGCTTCTTTCATTGCTGAAATGACTGAAATAGGAGTAGTTAACTTAATTGCACATGAGAAATCCACCATCAATACAGCTAGTGCTTTTGTAGTGTTTCCTGTAAGCAAGTAGGTTAATGCTGTTGTAAGCAAACTGTAAGGCACAATTGAATCTGCCAGTTTTTCTGCCTTGCTTTGAATGCTTGCCTTCAATTCCTCTGAGTCTTCAATCATATCAATGATTTTATTTAATCTGGTTTCATCGTTAACGGAACGAACTTCAATGACTATAGACCCTTCCTCAACAACGGTTCCTGCATGTACGGCCTTACCTACACTTTTGTGAACAGCCAATGATTCTCCAGTCATTGAGGCTTCATTGATCATGGCATCTCCATCTGAAATTACTCCATCTACAGGAATTATTGCACCAGTTCTTATTCTTATATTATCTCCTTTTTTGATTTGAGACAATGGGAATTGACTTTCGATTTCGTTTCCTTCATCATCGATATCAACTTTCCATATGCTATCAATGTTCAATGCTAAACTGCTTTTTAAAGTGCTTTTTGTTTTCTGCATTGTATAGTCTTCCAGCATATCTGAGATAGACAATAAGAACATCATAGAACCTACAGACTTGTAGTTGCGTGTGATTAATGATGCAGCTATTGCAGTTCCATCAAGAAGGGCAACATCTGCTCTGAAACTGGTTAAACTATCCAATCCGTGATATAGGTAGTTAGCAGCGTGATATAACATTCTCACTTTCCTAAATGGTATTGGCAGGATAATCTTAAAGAGATACCTTTTTAGGACATGCTTGGATAGTCTGAAAAAGAAATCATTTGAAATTTCAGCCAAACTTATGTTGTCTGTTGCCTTTCCTTCGTAGAGATCTGCTTGGGAAATTTTATCCAATATATTGAGAATTTCTGCTTTTTTGCTTAAATCATTGTAAAAAATCAGTATGCTTCCGTTTCTATGTGATATGCTAACTTCATCAATGAAGTCATATTCAAGCAAGGTTTCACTTAAGCCATAAGTTTCCTCTTTGGTAAATGCTTCTTTACCTGCACGCACTCTTAACCGAGTGCCCTTATCGTATACTATATCGTAAATCATGGCTCTGAATTGAATAAATTTATAAAATTTATAAAATTTATTGATTATTAATTTATTAGATTTGCCTATCCAATATATCTATAATTTATTTATTCATCTTCAGCAGTTATATCAACGCATACAGCTTCTTTTTTTGCAGCTTTAGCATCGGTATGGATGTCTTCTGCATTGTCCTTTATGTCTTGAATGGATTCTTCAAGCTCACTTTTACAAGTTAAAACTTTTGCCATACCTTTTGCAGCATAGTCTTTAGTGGTTTTTGATTCCAAGATTTTTTTACCTACCACTGCTGCAGCTATTCCTCCTACAAAAATTAATGCGTGCTTATGTTCAAACGCTTTGTCTTTAATTTCTTCATACATTTTATCACCATTTTCAATTTTTATCTAAATAGATTCTCGATCTAAATAAGTAAATTAACTTTTTAGATTCTACTATAATATCTCCATTTGTTTTTATTTAAATGTTTAGGTTTACCTAAATAAATATATTTAATATAATTAAATATATTAAGTACATATAAATAATATTATTTTTCTTTTTGTTTATTCTTTATTTTCTTTATCGGAGTCATTTCCTTGGTTTATATTTTTTATCATTTTTTGTAAAAATTTTATT
>JAZNRM010000020.1:0-2546 GCA_045590695.1 Methanobrevibacter sp. | reverse complement strand
AAATAGTATTTGATAATATAGAAAAATTTTAAAAAAGTAAAAAAAGGTTAAGGAATTATTTTTCACTTAATTCCTTTTTGCTCAATTCCTTGATTCTGCATACTCCATCTATCTCGTCAATAACATTAGCAGTAGCCTTAGGGACTAGAGATCTCCAATCACCATCATTTAGGATTCTGTCTCTCACTTCAGTTCCAGACAAGACTTCCCTATCAAATAGCTCTGGCTGATATACTTCGTATCCCTCTTCCTTGAACAATCGTTTTACAAGAGCATTTCCACTATAGACTTTACAGAAAGGAGGAGTCAGCATCTTGACTTGAGCAACCCATAATGCATTTCTATTGATGTCCTCTATAGGAATGATGTAATACCTTTTAGGGTCAATATCAGCATCATCCAATGCTTGTGTCATCATCATGATTCTTTCACCTGCAGTAAATGGGTCCTTTAGCTCATGGCTTAACTGAGCGCTTCCAATACCAATTACAACTTCATCAACAAAATTCAATGTCTTTTCTATAATTTGGATATGGCCATTATGAACAGGTTGCATTCTTCCAATTAATAAGCCACGTGTTACTTTCTTCATTGTATCTCTTTATATCCCTTATAATATTAATATTTGATTATTTGATTTTATTTATTTAAGAAATCCTATTGATTTGATAATGTATAAAAATAATCATTTTCATCTAAAAATGTCTGATTTTTTACTTATTTCTTTAATAAATATTTTCTTTTCTTTATTAATAATTTAATCAGTTTTTAATCAAAATCTAATCATTTAACCTATTGAAATTAATTATTTTTTTCAATCCATAGAAAACTTTATATGTTATATAGAACTGATTTAAAATTATGTACGATAGAATTAATGTGGCATCCAAAACTAAGAAGATTTTAGATAGCGCTTTTGATGAGCCTATCTCAGTTGAAGATGGGAATTACTTAATGAACCTAAAGGGTTCAGAAATTTATCCGCTTTTAGCTACTGCAGATGCAGTGCGTGAAGAGATTGTTGGTGATAAGGTTACATTCATCAATAACTGCAACATTAACTTCACAAACATCTGCCATGTACGCTGTGGATTCTGTGCTTTCGGTAAGGATCCTGATGATCCTGAAGCATACCTATTGGATGATGAAGGCATTTTGAATAAGGCTGAAGGCGGTTATCGTGATGGTGCTCGTGAATTCACCTTGATGGGAGGAGTTCTTGAAGATGCAACAATAGAATATTATGAGCATCTTTTGAAATTGCTTAAGTCACATTACCCTAAAGTGGAAATCCATGGATTTTCACCAACCATGATTAGAGATGCTGCATTAAATAGTGAAATACCTGTAGATGAAGCGTTTAAAATATTGAAAAAGGCAGGTTTAGACACATTGCCTGGAACTGCCGCTGAGATATTGACTGATAGGTCCAGAGAGATAATCTGCCCTAAAAAGGTATCAACTCAAGAATGGATTGATGTAGTGAAGATAGCTCAGAAAGCTGGAATAACCGGTTCTGCTACCATGATGTATGGTCATGTGGAAACCATTGAAGAGAGAGTTGAACACTTAGATATTCTTAGACAAATCCAACTTGATACTGGAGGATTCAATGAATTCATTCCAATGACATTCATGCATGAATACTCTCCGATTTTCCTTGAAGGACAAAGGGATTTGGGAGCTACAGGTACTCAAGATCTAAAGCTTTATGCTGTTGCTAGATTGATGTTTAGAGACATTATTCCTAACATTCAAGTCTCTTGGGTAAAGATGGGCTTTAGATTTGCTCAAGTTTCACTTTTAGCAGGTGCTAATGACTTAGGGGGCACTTTAGGTGGAGATGAATTGTCTGCAGCTTCCGGAGCTCCAGATGGTGTTAATGCAAGCATCAGAGACCTAACTAAATTAGTCAATGACTTGGGAAGAGTTCCAATAGAAAGAAACTCTACTTATACTGAATTCTATCCAATTGAATTCTAAATTTCTTTTTTAGTATTTTTTAACTTATTTTACTATTTTAACAAGGATGAAAGGATATCTAAGGCAAATCAAACCTGTTAACTTTTTGTATAATTCGACTATCGTGAAACTACAGTTTATTCAATGAAAATTAAGATCATTTGAATTATGAAAAGGATAACAAGTAAAACTTGTCTCAAAGTCACAACCATAATTTCACCTCCTTTAATTTGGGAAATTGAGGATTTGTTTTAGATATCGAAACCTTGATAATAGTTTAAATTAATTATTTATAAATTTAACCAATTTTATGCCTTTTGTTTACATTTTAATTATCATATTGCTATTATTTTGTAAAAAACAATCTTTTTAGAATATTTATATTAAATTGGATTATGTAAAACTAGAATTTTTTTTTAAAAATTAGTTTAAAAAATAGTTTAGAGCATGTTAAAATTTTTAAATTATAAAAAATAGCAAAAAATAGTCAACGTTAAAAGAATCCAAAAAGGAGGATTCTTCAACGTTTCAATTTCCCAATAAAGGAGTTTACATTAAAGGTGTAAACCCTTAAACTTATTTTA
>JAZNRM010000019.1:0-11204 GCA_045590695.1 Methanobrevibacter sp. | reverse complement strand
TATAGTATAAAACAATTTAAGTAAAATTCACGAGGAATTTTCAGTTTTATGATGGTTTTATTAAAGTATTACTAATCATGGAATATGGAATATATTGATAATATTTATATGTGATTATTATGAGTTATGAAGATACTGCCGTATTGTTATTAAGTCATGGAAGTACTCTTCCCTATGCAGAGGAAGTTTTTAAAAATATATGTGCTAAATTCAAGGCAAAGACAGAATTTGATGCTGAAGTAGGATACATGAAAGTTGCAAAGCCAAACTTGCCACAGGCAATTAAGATTTTAAAGGAACGCAATCCTAACTTAAAACGCATCATTGCAACTCCAGTATTTTTAGCTGCTGGAATTCACACTAACATTGACATACCAATCATTCTTGGCCTTGAGCCTAAAGAGGTAGATCCAAGACAGCCAGATGGAATCTATCCTGAAGGACATTACTTATACGGTCTTGAAGAGGTTGATTTCGATGGAGAATTAGACTTATTAGGTCCAATAGGCCCTAATCCAAAGCTATTGAAAATAATCAACAATAAGATAAGCGGTGCACTTGAAGAGTCAAAGCTTGACGCAGATGCAAAAACAGGAGTATTGCTCGTAGTTCATGGAAGCAGATTGAATTACAGCAAAGAGTTCATTTCAGACTTATTCGGCCAATTTGAAGCACAATGCGATTATCCATGTGACTTTGGATTCATGGAACTTGTAGACCCTAACATTCCAACTTCAATCAACAAGCTTGTAAGCGAAAACGAAGTTGAAAGACTGGTTGTCGTTCCAGTGTTCATTGCTCCTGGAGCACACACCACAAGGGACATTCCAACAATTTTAGGATTCATTGAAGATGATGGAACTGGCCATCACCATCACCATCATCATGGCCATGATCACAGTCACGACCACGACCATGATCACGGCCATAGTCATTCTCATGGACATCATCACCATCATCATGGCCATGACGATGTCAAAATGGAATTTGATGGGGAAATATTATACCCAGACCCAATCTGTGATGATGACATCTTAATCGAAATCCTTGAAGATATGGTTAAAAAGGCATTAGAATAATCATATTCTAATTCCCTTATTTCTTTTTTTTAAATGTAGTGTTTTTTCTATACTCTTGGTCTTTTTTTCTTTTTTTCAATTTCTATCCTCTTTTAGTAAAAATTATTAATGGTCTTTTTTTAAATATAATATTGAAATATCATAAAACTAAATCATGGGGTATTTTATGCATAAGAAATTTATGGATGAAGCAATCAAGGAAGCCGAAATATCATTGTCTGAAGGTGGAATACCTATTGGTGCAGTTCTTGTAAAGGATGATGAAGTAATATCCAGAGGCCATAACAGACTTATACAGAACTATTCAGTAATTCTTCATGGTGAAATGGATGCAATTGAAAATGCTAAGGGCCTTGATTATGATGATTATAGAAAATGCACCCTTTACACAACCCTTTCACCTTGTCCAATGTGTTCTGGAGCTGTGCTCCTATACAATATTCCAAAGGTTGTTATAGGTGACAATACAACTCTGATGGGAGCTGAGAATCTATTGAAAGACAATGATGTTGAAATCATCGTTCTAAACGATACAAGATGCAAGGAGCTATTTGAAAGCTTTGTAAGTGAAAATCCTGGAGTTTGGGAACATGAGCTTGCCAAGGTGGGAAACACTACAGAATTAAAGAAATGATGAAGTGATTTTATGGAATCAGTCATTACAAATGAAAAGGATGAAAGGTTCATTGAGCTTACAAGGCAGCTGGACAATGAATACTTCTTCAAGCTTGGGGATGTAGTTGAAAGATATTTGGACTACAATGCCTTGACAGATCCACATATTGTAATCCTTGCCTTGAACTGGGGAAGGCCGATTGCCTGTGCAAGCTTCAGATTGATTGACAAGGATACAATTGAAATCAGAAGGGTCTATGTCAAAAAAAGATACAGAAGAAAAGGGATTGCATACAAGCTTATAAAGCAGCTTGAGAAATTGGCAATGGAAGAGAATTTCAAGTACTCTGTTATCGAAACAGGCAAGGACAATGAGGCAGCAATCAATCTATATAGGAAATTGGATTATGAGATTGTCGACAATTTCGGCATCTTTGAAGGAGACGATTTGTGCATTTGCATGAAAAAGCAATTTAAGAGTTTAATATTCTAATTTTTATTTACTTTTTTTAAAACATTTTTTATATTAAAAAAACCAAATATCTTCATATGAAATCAAGCCAAATAAAAGTCTCTGAAATTGGTGAGAAAGGCCTTATTGAAAGAATCATAGAAAAATCTAAAACATGCTCCATTTACGGATTTGACAATGACACTGGCCTTTCCAACTTTGACACATCGATCGGAGACGATTCTGCACTTACAAATGTTGACATAGATGACAATAGCTATTTAGTCACTACAACAGACATGCTGATTCAATCAAGCCACTTCCCAAAAGGCATGACTTATTTTCAAATGGGATACAAATCAGTAGTGGTCAATGTAAGCGACCTTGCGAGCATGGGTGCAGGTAACATTGGGTTCCTATTGAACATTGCCATTCCCAAAGATATGTTGCTGGATGACTTTGACGATTTGATATGTGGAGTCATTAGGGCCTGTGACAATTACAATATTCCTCTTATAGGAGGCGACACCAACGAGGCAAATGAGATAATAATCTCAGGAACAGCCATTGGTCAGGTGGATAAGGACAAGGCCTTGATGAAATATGGATTTGAAAAGGGAGATCTTGTTTGCATCAGCGATGAATTGGGATACGCTGCACTTGGATTTGAATTATTGGACCTTAAGGAAAAAGACCAAAATCTCTATCAGGAAAAGATAGAAAAAATAAAGGAAATAGATTCAACAATCATTGATTTAGCTCTTTTAAAGGCATTAAAGCCAGAGGCAAAATATGATGAAGGCCATATTTTAAGAGAACATAACACAGCAAATAACAGAATTTCTGCAACAGACATTACAGATGGCCTTGCAAGCGAATTTTATGAAATCTTGAATTCAGATAAAAAGTATTGTCATGACAGCAATTCATCAAATTCCTATACTAAAGGAATAAGAATCTATGAGGAAAAGCTTCCAGTAGAGGATGAATTCAAGGAAATAGCCAATATATTGGATTTAAATTACCTTGACCTGTTCCTACATGTAGGTGAGGATTTTGAACTCCTATTCACAATAAATGAAGAACTGAAAGATCAATTGTCAACAGAAATGAGTTATTATGTTATAGGTGAAATCACTGACAATAATACAGTTGAAATAGTACTCTCAAATGGTCAAATCGAAAAAATAAGCTCAAGAGGTTATCAACATCTCAAATAAGGGGCAATGAACTAATTTTTATCAGGTGTTTTTATGATGAAGGAATCCAGCTTTTACACTAAACTATACGAAGATGATTCATCAGCTCTAAAACCAGTCCAATGCCATCTTTGCGGCAGGATGTGCAGAATAGCTGATGGTGATTTAGGGTTCTGCAATACACAAAAAAACATCGATGGAAAATTGTTTTCAATCAACTATCAGAGAATCGCTTCATCACACATTGATCCCATTGAAAAGAAGCCTCTTTATCACTTCTTGCCTGGCTCATCAACTTACTCAATAGGTGGTTTTGGGTGTAATTTCTCATGTTTGAACTGTCAGAACTATATGCTATCAATGAATTCTTATGATGAATACAACTCAACTAAAATACTGCCAGAAACCATCGTTAAAAATGCCATTAATGACAATTGCCTATCGATTTCTTGGACCTATAATGAACCTACGCTATACTTTGACTTCGCCCGTGAAACCTCTTTGATTTCGCATAGGGAAAATCTTAAAAATGTATATGTTTCAAATGGCTATATGAGTGAAGAGTCCTTGAGCGAAACTTTAAAATTCATTGATGCATTCAACATTGACTTGAAGTTCTTTGATGACAAGCTATATAGGGAAATCTGTGGAGGCAAATTGGACATTGTTCTTGACAATCTAAAGGCCATTCATCAAAGCGAGTCACATCTGGAAATCACCACACTCCTGATCAATGACCTGAACACTGATGAGGACCACATAAGGTCAATCTGCAATTTCGTATTGGATGAATTGGGGCAAGACGTTCCCATTCACTTTTCAAGGTTTTTCCCAATGCATAAGATGAGCGATAAAAGTCCAACAAAAATAGATTATCTCTTAAGGGCTAAGGAAATAGCTCTAGATATGGGAATCGAATACGTTTATTTGGGAAACATGCCTGCTGACAACAATAGCTATTGCCCTAATTGTGGAGAGCTTCTCATTGCAAGGGAAAGGTACTGCAACAGGGATAAAAATAGAATAGAAAATGGCCATTGCGCTAATTGCGGCCATGAGTTGAATTTTGTTTTTGATTAGTTGCCTTTAATCAATTCCACAACTTTTTTTGAAGCGGTTCCATCATCGAACTGATTGTATTTCTCATTGAATTTTCTATACTTTTCACCAAACTCATCATTGTAGGCATTGACATCAAAATTCTTCAGTAGCTCAATCAATTCCTCATTTGTCTCGACTTTAGGTCCTGGCGCCTCTTCAAAGATGTCAAAATAGAATGACCTAACGTTTTTAGTGTAATCGTCAATGTCATAAGTGAAATAGATCATAGGCCTTTTCAATATGGCATAGTCGAACATGACAGATGAATAGTCAGTAATCATGATGTCTGAAATGAGGTAAAGTTCCTGAATGTCCCATTCCTCATCGCATTCTATAATGAAGTCATCATATTTGCTCCAGTCAATGCTTTTGTCCTTAACCAAATAGTGGAACTTGACTATCAAGGTAAAGTCATCCTTGAAGTTTTCATAGAATGCATCAAAATCCATAGCGCTTGCAAACTTGTATTCTCCAGCCTTTGTGTACTGGTTGTCTCTCCAGGTTGGGGCATAGAGGATCACTTTCCTGTCTTTAGGAATATTAAGCTTCTCCTTTATTTCTGCAATGTCTGTTTCATTGTTCTTTTCAAACAATATGTCATTTCTAGGGTAGCCTATTTCAAACATCTCCCCCTTGAAGTCAAATGCCTTCCTGAATATTTCGGAGGAGTATTCATTTTGTGAGAGAAGGTATTGCCATTCTCTTGTATTCCTTTTGAAGTCTTCACGATACCTTTCAAGGTCAGTATTGCCGCTCATGTCAAGGACATCCATATCCAATCCCAATTTTTTAAATGGGGTTCCATGCCATGTCTGGATGTATCGTGTATTCTTGTTTTTCCTTAAGTAATACAAATGCCTTGAGTCAAGGACCCAGACACCGCTTCTTAGAGTATAGAATAAGTATTTGAAAAAGGACCTTTTTACCTTGACTGCATTTCCAGGAATTTCAATGTCTGTATTTGAAAGGGACCATACGCATTTGTACTCATCATCAAGGCCTTGATTTACCATCTCTTCATAGATGTATCTTGGGCTTCCTGCATAATTACGGCCGCTACTTGATTCAAAGAGGATGACCTTTTCATTAGAAGGGATAATGTATGATTCCAATATGTAAATAGCTCTTACAAAGTATTTGGCCATATCCTTTATGATTTTCTTAAAGTTCACCATCATCATTACCTTCCATCATCATATTGCTATGAAATTATCCTTCCAGTTCCTTTACAAGCTTTTGTGCATTTTCCCAATCCTTATGGTCATCGATTTCTGTCCATTTGAGGCCGTTTGTCAAAACGAAATCTATTGTTTTGATCTCACTTAAGTCCTTGTATGCATAATCATAATAATTTTGAGGGTCTTCCTGAATCAGTCTTTCGAGAATCCTATTGAATTCAGCAACATCATCACTTTTTACTTTAGACACCCCTATGAATTCTCCAGTGGATGATGGGATATCCAACCCTTTTCCAATTGAATTGATCTTGCCGTTAGCCATTGTCTTGTCTTCATTGAATGACTCATCATCAATTATAAGCTTGAATGATTCTTCATCAAGTTCCTTGAAGTTATCGATTATCATTCCTGTATTGTTTGAATCGGCTATTCTGGAAATTATTTCAGGGTCAACAACATTGTCTCCATTGATTAAGACAAAGTCATCCAGATCGTTTTCCTCAATGAAGCTGCTTGCAATGAATGTTGATACGGAAGTGTTGGTGATATCGTATTTTTCGTTTGCAATGGATCTTATTTCTACGTCATGCTTTTCAGCTATTTGCGGGCATAAGTCAATCACTTTTTCCTTATTGTAGCCCACTACAACTATGAATTTGCTTATACCAGCATCGATGCAGTTTTTAATCATTCTTTCAAGCAAAGTCATTTCATTTATTTTCAATAATGTTTTTGGAATATCTTTAGTAAGGGGCATCAATCTTGTACCCATTCCAGCGGATAATATTACTCCAATCATTCTATCACGTTTATTTTTTTAATATCTTTTTAAATTTGTAATTTTTAAAATCTAAACAGTTTTTTCAATTTATCGATAAATCTAACAATAAGTCTATTTTTATATGCATTTATTGTTTCTTTCAATTTTTGATTTTTTTCAGTCAATTGATTATTTTTGTTTTCTAAGCTTTCATTTTCAAGTTTCAATTCATCAATGCTCTTTTTCAAGTTCTTGTTTTTATTATTTGAATTTAAGATTTTTTCATTTTTCTCAGTTAATTCCTTATATGGATTGTAAAAATCATCGGATATAAGCAGCTTGTTTCTAGCGTTAATGATATAAATTTTATCGTATTGCCTATAGAATTCAAATTTTTTAGCCACTTTTATGTTTTTAAACGGATTTTTTACTTTTATTTCCCATTTTCTGATAGGCTCGCTTAAAATGTCTTCATAAGGAATTGAGAAGATTATCTTGAATTTGCCTTCAATTTTTTCAGACATTGCATCGTATTCAATTGTTTTTGAATCAAGCACATTTTCAATATAGGCCGTATTTATCTCTTCATCGGATGTTCCATAAAATCTAAAGACACCATCATCAAAATCAATATTTTCAATCTTTATGCTTAAATTACTTGTAGGTCTTGTATTCATGGAGAATATTCCATTTCTTTCAATCCCAATTTCAACATCAAAGCCATCAAATTCTATTGCATCCCTTTTTGAATTTCTTAGGAAGCTTTCCTTTTTAAAATCCTGAGTGCAATATTCCATTTTGATTTTCACTTTCTCATGATCTTTAATTAAATCGATTGGGACAATGATTTGCTTATTTTTTGAATTTTCATTTAATTCCAATGGATATTCATCATTGTTTTCACTAACGAGTGTTGCCTTGCTTTCATGAGGATAGTCATATTTTAGATAATTGACCCTTTCTTTGAATTCGATGAGAATATTCTCCTCGTCATGGTTGATTGAACTGATTCTTGCATTCAGCTTTTCTTTTTTTGCATCACTTTCAAAATCAATGTACTTTTTGTACTCTTCGCCAAATGAATCTGGTATTTGCGGATTGGTGACCAGTTTAGGTATTAGTTTTGAAAAGTTGATCAAACCTTCCATATCCTCATTTTCAACCATTTTATACAGTATTTTCTTATAGGAATTTAGTTTGGCGATTATTTCTTTTGGAATCATATCCAAGATGTTTTTAATTTCCTTTATCAATTCAGGATAGAAGGCTTCATCATATTGGTAAAACTTTTTCAAGTAGATATTCAAATCATAATCCAACCATTTGAAATACAATTCGTTTTTCAAATCTTCGTTTACATTTTCCCTTTCAATTATTTCATTGCAAAAACCAATCATTTTTATTCGGTCTTTGAAATTATCGACATTTGAATATTGCTGTGTAATTGAAAGATTGCTGTTTTCCCTGATTCTCCAGAAATAAAAGACGTCTTTAAGTATTGAAATCTTCTCTGCAAGCATTAAGGATTCCAATCCAAAAGGAACATCCTCATAGTATCCTGTATGGTTGAACTTAAGATTGTTTTTTAAGATAAATTCCTTTTTGAAAAGCTTATTGGTGGAGAAAGTATCCCATATAAGTTCAGGATAATCATTCAAATTGACAGAATCCATTGTTTTATCAATATTTTTATACCCTTCTATGAAAAAATAGCTGTCTTTAACATTATATCTTTTTAGCCTTACCATAACAGAACTTGCAATATCAGAATCATTCCTTTTAGCTAATTCATATAATGATTCATAACCATCTGGGCTTATATAATCATCAGAATCTAAAAATTGTATATATTCCCCTTTAGCTAAACTTATTCCTAAATTTCTACTTTTTGAAGGGCCTTGATTCTCTTGGTGGAACGCATGGAAATTATCATAATCCAAAGCATATTTTTCAATGATGTATCTTGAATTGTCTGTACTGCCATCATCTATCATTAAAATTTCCATATCTTCTATGATAGTTTGATTCAATAGGCAATTGAGAGTATCCTCAAGATATTCTTCAACATTGAATATAGGTATTATAACTGAAATCTTTGGATTATTCATATTTTTCATATCCGTTTAAAAATTGATTATATGCTTTTATTTTTCTTTCATTATATTTATATATTGATTAATTCAATATATTATTATAGACTTTTTTTAAAATAGAGGATAATATGAGCAATAAGGAAGAGAATAATTTTAATTTTTCAGTTGTCATGGCTGTTTATAATGTTGGATATTATTTAAAGGAAGCCATAGACTCTTTAATCAATCAAACTTTAAGTTTTGAAGAGAATATCCAACTTATATTAGTAGATGATGGCAGTTTGGATAACTCTTTAGAAATTGCTCAGGAATATCAAGAAAAGTATCCGAAAAACATAATTGTATTATCAAAAGAGAACGGTGGGGTTTCCAGCGCACGTAATTTAGGGTTAAAATATGCAACTGGAAAATATGTTAATTTTATGGACTCTGATGATATAGTATCTCCAAATACTTTTGAAGAAGTTAAAAAATTTTTTTCTAAATATCCATCTGATGATTACGATGCTGTAACCATTCCTGTAGAATTTTTTGAAGCATGGTCTGGAGATCATTTCCTTAATTACAAATTTACAGAGTGTCAATCTGATTTTGTTGATTTACATGAAAATCCTGATTATTATCAATGTTTTGTAAGTACTAGTTTTTTCAAGAGGGAATCTATTGGAGATTTAGAATTTGATACTCGATTGATACATTTTGAAGATGGGGTATTTGTCACTAAAATCTTAATGAAGAAAATGAAATATGGTTTAGTGAAAAATGGATTATATTACTATAGAAAAAGAGCTACAACTTCAGCAACCAATTCCAGTATATCAAAGAGGGAATTTTTCATAGACCGTTTTGAATATGCATATATGGAATTAATCAATAAATCAATAGAACTTTTTGGCTATGTTCCAAAATTCCTACAAAACATGTTTGTTTATGATCTTCGTTGGATGGTAGTAGTCGATGGTTTTGATGAGATATTGCAGGATGTTTTTGACAGCGAAGATGAAATCAAAGAATTTTACGAATATCTTGAAAAAATTTTTTCTTATATTGATATGGATGTTATTTTAAAACATAAGGTTGTTCCAGCATATGTAAAATCTTTTTTAGTTTACTTAAAGAATGATGAGTTTCATATAGAGACCAGAAAAGGAAAGGTTTTCTTAAAATCTGGTGATATTACACTAAACAGATTGCATAATCGTAATATTTGGATAGATATTGTTGATTTAAGAAATGGCTTTTTAAATATTTCCGGATCTTTAGGCAGTTCTTGTGATAATAAATTTATAAAAATCGAGGCCATTAAAAGGTCTAAAGGGGAAAAAACCGTTTATGAATCAAAATTGTACGATTATTGGAATACTAATCGTAAAAATCAGGAATTGCTTTCAATTCCATGGAGATTTTTCTATAATTTTGATGTAAAGATACCTATTGCTGAAAATGAAGTTTCAAATGTTTCATTTAGGGTAATTTATGAAGAAAATGATTCTAAAGTATCAATGAAAGGAAGACTTAAATTTATGAATCATGCAGATTTATCTGAAATAAATGATTATAGTGTTAGAGATAATCACATTATCCTATTAAGGGATAATGCATTTTATATTGAGAATTACTCTTTTGTAAAGAGGTTAAAAAATGAGTATAGAACTATTAGCCATATTATAAAAGGCAATTATCCGGGTTCTTTAGAAGCTATTTTTTATAGATTAACATATTTGCTTCTATTGCCTTTTATGAAAAATAAGGATATTTGGATTTTCATGGATAGAAATGAATCATCAGGAGATAATGCTACTCATTTATTCAGATATGCCACTGAGCAAAATGATGATGTTAAAAAATTCTTCACAATCAATAAAGATAGTGTGGATTATAAATTATTAAAAGAAGAATATCACAATAAGATTGTCCCATTTGGCTCATTCAAACATAAAATTTTATATTTATTTGCAAGCAAAATCATTTCTTCACATTGTGATGATTATGTTTTAAATCCATTTTATGAAGAAACTTCAGCTAGTGAACAGAATAAGTTTAATCTTTATACTGGCCTATATACTGCAGGTCTTTATTTCTTGCAGCATGGTGTTCCTGCATTTGATTTATCAAGCTGGCTTAGAAGATATGACCATAATTTATCTTTATTGCTTGCTGTGTCTGATTTAGATTATAATTCATTTGTAAAGGATTATAATTATGATTCAGAAATCATTGAAATTTTAGGATTTCCTAGATTCGATTATTTAACTAATGAACATATGAAGAAAAGTATTGTTATATTGTTTACTTGGAGAAGATCCATTAAAAATGAAGAATCTTTAATACATTCAGAGTATTATCATAGAATCAATTCTTTAATAAATAATGAAAAATTAATACAAAAAGCAAAAGAGAAAGGTTATGAGATAGTTTTAAAAATGCACCCTAATGCTGTGAAATTCATAGATTCATTTGAAAGGAATGAATTTGTAAAATTTGATACAGTTTCTCGATATCATGATATAATTTGCGTTTCCGCTTTGATGATAACTGATTATTCTTCAGTTTCTTATGATTTCGCATATCTTAAAAAACCAATTATTTACTATCACTATGGAGATGATTATCATTTTGATTTAGATTCTTCTTACATAGATATCAAAAATTCTGGTTTTGGAGACATTATTCAAGAGGAAAATGATTTAATTGAAAAAATCATTTACTATATAGATAATGATTGCAC
>JAZNRM010000018.1:0-1778 GCA_045590695.1 Methanobrevibacter sp. | reverse complement strand
AAATAACAAAATTTTTATATTATAGAAAAATTAAATAAAAAAATAGAATTAGTAATAAAATTATATAAAAAAGTATTACTTATTTATGGATTTTCCATATTTTGATAATACTTTAAAAAATTTGAATAAATTACAACACTTATTTGAAAATTACTAAAAGACTCAAAATTGAGGGAAAAAATGTACGAACTTATTAAGGAATCAATTAATAGTGATGAAAGTGCTTTAGAATTGGCAAAAACTGAAAAAGATGTAGGATCTGTTGTAGATGCAATATCCGAATTGAGCTTGGAAGAAACCATGAAACTCGGAACTCGTTTTAAAAAGTTCCCAATAGGATGTGACTTGACAGAAGTGGTTGTTGGAACCTGTGCATCAGACTTGGAAAAGATGGAATTGTTTGGTAACTGCATGCTTGCCAACATGATAGGGGCACCAATACACATTTGTGCATACGCATTTTCAGACATTGCAGAAAAGTATGGACAAAGAGGTGTTGAGATAATGGAGGAGGTCTACAACATTACAGACGTGCCATTGGATCTTGACCACTTTGGAAAGTATGGTGCAATGAGATTGCCAAAACATATTACAGGATGCGGAGGAGACTGCTACAATAAGGGACCAAGCTTTACAGAATGTCCAAGAGGAAGAATCCATGAAAGACTGATCGATAAGGAAAAGGCAGAAGAGATGGATAAGGAAAAATGGGTTCAGCTATCATCTTCCGTTGCAATCAATTTAAGCAGTGAACAATCTCACGAAGGTCACGCAGCACCGCTTGAAGAGGCTGAAGACTTGGCAAACCTTGCTAAGAAATATGGAAAAGGACTTGAAGCCATAATGTTCGTTGGTGATGGATACGATGAATTGATTACCGGCTTTAGCAAAGCCATTGAAATGGGTGTGGATGTCTTCGTCATTGAAGGAGGACCATTCAACAGATGTGAAAACACCAATGAAAGCTTTGCAAAGGCAATAGCTATGAGCAGAATATTGTGCCCTGGAAAGGTTGTCGCAACAAATGGAGCTTATGAAAGCGAATGTAGAGCAGGGCTTAGGTCTGGATTGAATGTGATCATCACCGGTTTTCCTAAAAACCACCATGGATACATGTGCGGTTTTGAACCTGGAACTGCAAGAAGAGGAAAGTTCGGTCTTCCAAGAGTAATTGAAATCATGAATGAAGAAATCAAGGGAGGCCCTACAAGAGTTCCTGTACAAAGGGAAGAGCTCTTGGCACTCACTCATGCAGTTAAGCTCGCAGGACCTGAAAACATTTATCCAAAAACAATCGGTTCATTTACAGTTGGTGATGCTCATTGGGCTACAATACAGAACTCCAAAATGTATAAGGAAATGAATCTGCCAAAAAGCTTAGATGAAATAGCTGACAGCGTTAATGGAAATTCAGTTTCATTGCATGGTGGAAGATTCGTTTCATGGCTTGTCGCAAAGGAATTGGACAAGAAAGGAGTGGAAGAGATCATAATTACCGATAGCAATCCATGGATTGAAAAGGTTACTGTCGATAACTTGCAGGAAGAATTGAATGCAACAATCATCAAAGGCCATGCTGATGATAAAAGTGCAGGAGCAATAGCAAAAGAGTCAATTGTAACTACTACAATTCCTCAAATACATAATGCAATTAGGTCCAAGATTCCTCATGCTGTAAATATCATCTGAAAAATGAAAAATTAAATGAAAATTAAATGAAAAATTTTCAAAGGAAATGTAAAATATTACTATAAAATAAAAAAATATATGAAAAGTAA
>JAZNRM010000017.1:0-2062 GCA_045590695.1 Methanobrevibacter sp. | reverse complement strand
ATGAACGAAAGCTATAAATATATCTGTCTTTCTTGACTTTGGTTCTATCTTGCCATATTTAAAATTGTTATTTGCTGCAGGTTCAAGTTTGGCATTGTTAACCCCCCATCTGAATAATGGGTCATCACCTACAATGATTTTATTTGATAAGAACATTGAAGATATTGTATTGACAACTTGCATAATGTCAGAAGGTCTTACAAGCTTCACTGTTTTATCATTTGCATCAAAACCTGCTTCACGTAATTCCCTTGACAATATTGAATATCTATAGTTATCAACTGCAATCTTTTCAATGTTATATTTCATTTTCTGCTCCTTTATCCATTCCCCTATAACACTAGGATTTATTTCAACATCATCAACCATTGTTAATAGTCCACGTTGCACCATTTGTTCAAGTGGAATCTTAATTCTTGATTTATCATTTGAATTTGTGCAAAACCAACTATGATGAATACCATAATACTTATCATTATCTTTGAACAATAAAAAAGCTGACATAAAGTCAGTGGTCTTAGTATAATCAATTCCACATACACACGTTTTTCCTTCAAGATTTGGAACTTCACCTTTAGTCTTCATGATGTTTTCCCAACTTGTTACTTCTGAATCTTTCTTTCCTTCAGGAATATTCATTCTTTTTGTCATAAATGCATTATTGATTACAGGGTCAAGCAAGTAGTCTTGATATTCCCTTTTCATTTGTTCAAGCAATGTTGGTAAGTATGGTAAACTAGGGTTTGCCATTTCCCAATTACTGCAATCATGTACATCTTCTTTTTTATTTAACTTACATATAAAAGGTAAGAATCCAACATCATCAATTTCACCATTTAATATTTTTGCACTTTTACTTATTAATTGGTCAAGTGGTCCTTCCCTTACATCACCATTTGTTGAAACATAAATCCTTCTAGGATGTGGTTTCTTTCCAAGTCCTGTTGTAAATACATTAATGTTTTCCCAATTCTCATAAGCATGGGGTTCATCAAAAGCAACCATTCCACTTCTAAGACCATCTTTCCCTTTTGGGTTATTAGTTCTGTATTTAATCTTTGAACCTGTTTTTAAATTTTGAATTTCTGTCTTTGTCCATCTAAAGTGTTTCTTGAACTTCTTTGTCCACTTTGGATTTTCTAAAATATTATATATTTCTTCAAATGAAGTCTTAGCTTGTTCTTCACTGTTGGCACAAATATCAATGTCATACTGATATATGCCATTCGTTTCAGTTAATAGGCAGAAACACAAGAATGACAAATAACCATTCTTTCCACCACCTCTACCCATTAGGATGAACATATCACTCCATCTAGGTGTTCCATCTTTTTTGAATACACAAGTATGAAGTATGAAGCAGAACTTTTCCCACGGAAATAATTTGTAAGGGAAATACTTTTGATATGACATATATTTTTCAATTCTATCATCATCAACAATTAATTCTTCTGTAACAAAAACAGTCTTCACATATTCAATTAATTGTAATTGCTCTTTACAAGCTTTGTATTTACCTTGTTCTACTAAGTCAATGTATTCTTGTAAGTGTGGATTCAATTTACAATTCATCATCATCATCTTCTGTTACTGGTGGAAGTACAAGTTTACATCTACTTGTAATTGTTAAACCTAAATCCCTTGCAGAAGTCTGTGCTTGTCTGAATGCTTTGTCTTGCATAATCTGAATATCTTTCAATCCATCAATGTCAGCATCCTTTGTCAATTTCATCATTATCTTTGTATATGATAAATATAATTCATGTGACATAACGTACATTGCTAAACAGTCAACATCAAGTTCAGACATTATTCCAACTGCAACAAGCTTTTCTGCAATTTCTTTAAATTTCTTTTTTTGTGCTGCTGTTAAATATTTTGGTGGTTCAATATCAGTAAAAGGCACACTTACTTCTTGTTCTTTTCTTGTTTCATATTCATTTTTTGTAAGATGTTTTTTCCCTTTTGCTTTAATCAAATCAACTGGTTCTCTAGGTCTTGCCATTTCACTTCACCACCTTTTCGTTTTTTCCATTTAGGGAGAAATTTTTAACTTGTCGAG
>JAZNRM010000016.1:0-3199 GCA_045590695.1 Methanobrevibacter sp. | reverse complement strand
AAAAATAAAAAAATAGTTTAATAAAAAATAAAAAAAGGAATAAAGAAATGAAGAATTTTTATAAACAATCATTATGATTATTTGCTTAATTCCTCTGATTTTTCTTGTAATACTTTTTCTAAATCATTCAATTGGCAACTGAACCTACATTGTGGGAATCCACTGCATCCAACAAATTCGCCATATCTTCCATGACGTTTCAAGAGGTCTTTGCCACATTCAGGACATTTTCCAACGACTTCGGGAGCACGCCTTTTGCTTACTTCCTTACCGCAATTTGGATCAAGGCAAACATGTTCCCTTCCCTTTTGGCCTTTTCTCTTAATTGAAATCATAGGCAAACCACAGGTTGGGCAAGTGGATTTCAATATATTAGCCCCTTTAGGAAGTGAGTAAGTGTTTCTACACTGAGGGAAATTGGAACATCCAATAAATGTTTGTTTATTCCTTCTGGAATACTTCTTAAGCAACTTGCCTCCACAGGAACATTCACCAACGACATTGGACTCCTGATAGGATTCATAAAGCTTTGAGCCAATTTCCTTTTGGTTGTTATTAATATCATTAAGGATTGACCTAACTTCCTTTTCACCATTTGCAAGAATTTCCTCTTTGGTAATCTTATCAGCAGATAAGCAATCGAGTTCTCTTTCAAATTCACGGGTCAACTCTTCACTGGTTAGGTTCTTACAGTATTGCTTTAGGGTATCGATAATGTGAACGCCTAATGGCTTGACTTCAATCTTTTTGCCGTCAATATACTTTCTATCATAGAGTTTTGCAATGATGTCTGCACGAGTAGCCTTTGTACCAAGCTCTCTTTTCTCCAATTCCTTGATGAGAGATGCTTCATTGTATCTTGCAGGAGGCTTTGTTTCCTTTTCCTCTGAAATGATCTCATGAATCTTTAGGAAATCTCCTTTTTTAAGTGGAGGGAACTCGTCCGCTTCCTGTTTCTTAAATGGATAATGCTTTAACCATCCTTCATGAGAAACCCTTTTTCTTGTAAAGACAAATTCCTCATTGTTAACATTCAAGTCAACTTTCATGGTTTCCAATCTGGAATCCTCACTGAAGACACTTATGAACCTATAAACAATCAAGCGATAAATCTTTTCCTCATCTGGAGATAAGTTAGATGGCAATACGCCAGTTGGGTGAATAGCTGGGTGTGCTGCATCCTCTTTCTTACCTTCATTTGGCTTTAATTTTGCAGGCAAGTCAGCAATATGCTTTCTAAACTCTTCATCCTTAAGAAGACCTGCAAAAATCTCTTTAAATCCTAATGATTCAGGGAGCTTTTGGGATGAGGTACGTGGATAGGAAGTGTATCCTCCAACATATAGGTTCTGAGCTGCAACTTGAGTCCTTTTAGGGGAAAATCCAAATACACTATGCGCTTCAGATTGCAAACCACCTAAATTGAATGGAATAGGAGGTTTTCTGATTGTTTCCTTGACATTCACATCAGTTACAGTTGCATCAGCACCTTGACACTCATCAAATATCTTTTTAGCCCTTTCCTCATCAAAGATCTTGTCTTCAACATGATTTGCTATAATGTCAAAATCAGATTTGGCCTTGATTTGCCAATAAGGTTCCGGAATGAATGATTGTATCTCCTTTTCTCTATCCACTAAAATGGACAAAGTAGGAGTTTGCACACGTCCTGCAGACAAGCTTATGCGACTTGAAGAGGATGATTTGACCGCTTTCATTAAAGCGGAAGAGATGTTCATACCAAAGTAATAGTCGAGCATATGCCTTGCAATACCGCTATCCACTTGGTGTAAGTCAATGTCAATCATATGGTTATATGCTTCTACAATATCCTTTTTGGTCAATGTGGAAAATTTCATACGGGATGCTTTCGCTTCAGCATTGTTTCCACAAGCGTATTTCAATGCATTATAACCTATCAATGTTCCTTCTACGTCGTAATCGCAAGCATGAACAAATTTATCTGCATCTCTAGAGAGTTTTTTAATAGCATAAACATAATCCCTAACATATCCGCTATTCTTTTCAACCTCATATGCTGGAACCCATTTTAAATCAAAACCTAATCTGTCTCTTGAAGTAGCGGATGTCAAAGAGTAAAGGTGACCTACTGCAGACAAAACAGTGGTCCTTTTGCCGTCTTCCTCAAATTCCCAATAGCTAATCTTCCTGCCATACTTCTTCTTTTGGGCTTTTGAAGAAAGAGCCTTTGCTATCTTCTCAGCAGATTTCGGTTTTTCTGAAATAATCACTTCATGCATGTTATCACATAATAAATAAAAATTAAATATAAATTAATAATAAAATTGTTTAAAGCTTTTTCAAATATCAAAAAAGCTTATGAAAAATAGAATTCTATAAAATAATTTTTATAAAATCTAATGAAATAAATTGAAAAATTCAAATTTACAAATTATTCAAAATCATAAATACTTTATACATAACCATTATATTTAATATTTTCGTTTTTGAACAATTCCTATTTCAAGACCGATATAGTATTAAAATGAAAAGTAAAATTAGAATATATGTGAAAAATTAAAAAATGGTTATTATAATCAATTAAATTGTAAAATAAAAAAGAAATGATTTAAAATTATTTTTTATCCATCAATTTATAATTACCATAAAAATCTTTTTAATGAATTGAAAATTTGTAAACAAAACGTCCAATTTCATAAATGCTCCAAAAAATTAAATAACTTTCCCACCAATTTTTTCTAAAATATACTCTTTTCGTTCTCTAGCTACATTATTCTCTGAATCATAGTATAATGCATATTCATTAAATTTCAATGCAGACTCCAAATCGCCTTTTTTTATATAAACTAATGACTTAATATCATAAGCAGTAGAACAATTAGGATATAATTCTAAAACCCAATTAGCCAATTTTAATAATTCCTCAAATCTCCCCATATCATATAAAAAATTTCCTTTGTTTAAAAAAGCAATTTCATATTCTGGACAATTTTTTATTGCATTGTCAAAAATTTTAAAACCATCTTCATATATTCCTAAAAAACATAAAGTTGTTCCTTTATTAATTGATGCAATACATGAAGGATTTAAATCAATTATCCTATTAATACAAATTAATGCATCATTATAAAGTTTTAAATTTGATAAAGCGTTATATTTATATTTTAAAGCTTCAACATTCTCTTCATCATGATTTAATATTAAATCAGCATATTTT
>JAZNRM010000015.1:0-3606 GCA_045590695.1 Methanobrevibacter sp. | reverse complement strand
AATAAAAAAATGAAAAAATGAAAAAATTAATGAAAAAATTAATGAAAAATAAAAAAAGTGAAAAAGTTTTGATCAAACTTTTTCTAAAAGTTTGTCTAAAAGTTTGTCTAAAAGTTTGTCTAAAAGTTTGGTTAATTGTCTAAGAAGTTAGTAATCATGTTTTTGGTTTCATTCAATGATTCCATAGGTATACCATTAGGCATTTGACCTAATTCACCTTGAACATCCTTTAAGATGCTACCATTCATTCCTAAAAACATTCCTTCAGAAACAATTTCCATAAATGTAGCAGGAGGAAGCAATGAAACACCAACCCTGTTTCCTTCCTTAACGGTCAAGTCATTGGTAACAACTTTCAAAGCTCTCTTTCCAAGATTTACATTACAGATCATAAGGGAATCAGCATTAGGGTGCTTGCTGACACTCATGATTTCTCCAACCTTAACATCGATTCCAATGATTGGATCATCGATAGGTCCGAATTTGAATCTGTTTCTAAGGCCTAAAATGGTGTCAAGGAAGAATCTGACTTTAGCAATGTTTTCTTCAGTCTTTTCCCTTTCATCCTTTGGAGCTCCATTCATGAACTTATGAGCCCAATCCTCACCGCCAAGGAAATCAATTATTCTATGAGCCTTTTCCTCAAGCTTATCAACATCTTCACAATTAGCCAATGCATCCCCTTCAAGATAGCAGTAAAGCAAGGACTTTAAGTCTGGCTCCATCCTCTTGGTTTCTTCAATAGCTCCTTTCTTATTCCAATTACCTCTAAAACTTCCTGTTTGAACAGTTCTTAGGAATAATTCACGAGCGTGCATAGCTATTAAAATTCTATAATCTTTAGCAGTGTCCCACATAATATCACTTGATAATCATAAAAAATTTTTAAAATTAATTTAAATAATGTTTTTTCTGAATAATAATTTATTCCTCTTTAAATTAATACTTTATCAAAATATTAGGAAATTATCTGCAATTGAATGCAATCAATTTTGTCTTGCACATATCCTCAACTGCATACTTGATTCCTTCCTTGCCTATACCACTTGACTTGAATCCTCCAAATGGCATTGCATCTGTTCTGAATGTGGATTCCTTATTGATTAAAACTGAACCTGCCTCAATCTCATTTGCACATCTTAAGGCACTATGTATGCTTTCAGTGAATACTCCTGCCTGTAGGCCATATTGAGTATTGTTTGCCTCTTTGATTGCTTCATCAAGCCCATCAACTCTGATTATAGGCGCAATTGGTCCAAAGGTCTCATTAGCTACAATGTCCATATCCATGGTTACATTGTCTAAAATGGTTGGTTCAAAGAAACAGTCTTTTCTGTTTCCTCCAAGCAAGAGTTCTGCACCATCTTCAATTGCCCTATTTACAGAAGTTTCAATATTAAGGGCAGAGCTTTCATTGATTACAGGACCAATATCAGTTGATTCATCCATCGGATTTCCCATCTTTAGCTTGCTTGCCTCTTTTACAAACATGTCTATAAATTCATCTGCAATCCTATTGTCGAGAATCAATCTCTTTACACCAATGCAGACTTGACCAGAGAATAGGAATGCACCGGATACTGCAGCACTTACTGCCTTTTCAATGTCTGCATCATCAAGTATTACCAATGGATCGTTTCCACCAAGTTCCATTGTCAATTTCTTCATTCCTGCCCTTGATGAGATGAACAATCCTGTTGCTACACTACCTGTAAATGAAATCTTGTCTATGCCAGTTGAGACCACCATCGCATCTCCAACTTCGCTTCCATAACCAGTTACAGAGTTTATTACACCATCTGGAAAATGGTTATTGATTATTTCAGCCAATCTTAAAGCAGAAAGGGGTGCTTCCATAGATGGTTTCATGACTACAGTGTTTTTAGCTGCAATAGCTGGAGCTATCTTGTGAAGCGCCAAATTCACTGGATAGTTGAATGGGGTAATCGCTCCAACTACACCAAGAGGAACTTTCTTAGTGAATGCCAGGAACCTTGATTCGGTTGAGCCAGTTGCATCAATAGGCACAGATTCCCCATAGATTCTCTTAGCCTCTTCAGCTGCAAATTGAAGTGTTTCCACAGATCTTTGAAGCTCTACAATAGCTTGCTTATATGGCTTTCCAGCTTCTGCAACAATCAGTTTTGCAATGTTCTTGCTTTCCTTTTCAAGCTCTTCGCAAGCATTTTGAAGGTTTATTGAAACTTCCTTTGCAGATAAGTCATTCAATGCTTTCTTTGCATTATTTGCAGCTTCAACAGCATTATCAACATCACTTCTATATGCTATTGGGACTGTATCCACAATTTCTCCATTGTATGGATTGATGACATCATAATGGTCTGATTTGTCTATAAATTCACCATTAATTAAGAATTTCATGATTTTGACTCCTAAATTATTTTTTAATTTTAATTATTTCTTTAATCTTTGAATTTTCAAATAATTAATAAACTATTTGTTTTATTCAATAATAAGTTTTGGTAAAATATTTAAACTATTCAAATTTAGAAGCAATATCACCAAAGGAACTGTTTAAGGTGTTTAATTCATTTGAATCAATTTCATTTCCCAAATCAACCAAATAGGACTTATACATTGAAACAACCAGAAGAATGATTACAATGATTCCTCCAATAATCAATATCAATTCAACAGCCCCCTGACCTTTATTGTCATTAATGAAACTATTTGGGAATTTTAAATCTATATTTCTCATAATATCACACCAATTATGTTAATCCAAAGAATCCTGCTCCAAAGTTGTTGATTATATAGAATACTGCAAAGGCAGATCCAGTTATGGGGATGGAATACCTAAGCCCTTTCTTCAAGTCCCCATACATTATCAAAGCTATGAGAAATCCGGCTAAAATTGAATGAATGATTAGATAAATCTCTGCAGCGAGTGGTGCAACTTCACAGATTGCTCCTCCTTTTCCAAGTTCAATCATGAAAGATGAATAGACTCCAACCATCCCAAGGGCAAATGGAGCGGCTATTGTTGAAGCGATTATTAGAAACATTATTGACATCATAACGCTTGCCTTTCTCTCCCTCTTTAATATCAGCATAGCCCTTAAGTCATCACTTACATCAAGAATGATATCAGACAAGGACCCTCCACTTTTATGAGCATTCAATATGATTTTAAAGCTTCTCTCAAGATCCTTTGAGTTGAGTCTCATTGCCATATTGCTAAAGGATTCGTCAAGGGATTTTCCCATCCTTATCTCTACAACAACCCTCCTTAATTCATCATATAATGGCCCTTTTCCATGGTCAGACATGTCAACCAAAGCATTTTCCAAGCTTAATCCAACCTTTAGCATGGAGGACAATTGCCTTAAGAAGTCTGGAATTGAGTTTTCTATCTCACTTGCCCTTTTTTCTATTTTCAAAAACAAGATTAAAATGATTGCAATTGTTGGAGTGCCAATAGCTAAAATTACAGCAATTGATAGATTAACTGATAAAGCTATTGAAACTATTGAAAATAGAATTATGAATGCAATATAAGCCATTAGAATAATTGCTAAAATTTGGGATGCCAATGTAAATATTCCTGCCTTAAGCAAGTACTCTTGAAAGGCAATTAAAATAGAT
>JAZNRM010000014.1:0-6573 GCA_045590695.1 Methanobrevibacter sp. | reverse complement strand
TGATTTTTATCATATTGTGAAACTTATAAATTAAAGAATATGGGTGATAATTTGGTTAAACATTTTAACGTTATAATGGCAGGATTCATTGGTGGAACTGTTGCATTGTTTACTTCAGTTTTAGGAGTTTCCGGTACTATCATTGGTTCTGTATTAAGTTCATTCCTCTATCAATTGCTTTCAAGCTATTCAGAAGAGAAGATTGATGCAGGATCTTTAAGAAAACCTAAACTGGCTAATGAGATTGTTTATATATTCCCATTAGTTGTTATAGGAATCATTGAATTGATATTCTTATTGTCAGCATTGCATTACAGATTTGATATGATATTTGACTTCCTTGAATCTGCTGTAGCAAATAACTTATTCAGATTAATGGGAATCGGTTTAATCATTTTAGGAGCTTATCCATATTTCAATTCAAACAATATTGACAAACGTAACGGTACTGTTGTTTTGATTGTAGGGGTATTGTTGCTTTTAAGAGGATTGATGGACATTTCAAGCATCACTTCCAAAATATTCTATGCTGTATTTGCTCCATTTGATTCATTGTTTGCATTGGTTGTAATTATTTTATTGGCACTTGTGATAATCAATATCTTAATAAGTTCCGATAAAGAATATTTCAAGTCAAATGAATTCATCAATAAGCACAGAACAAGAAAGCCTCATGCAAGAAAAGTAGACACTTCATTTGGAAGAAATGATAATGATGATGAAGATTTAGGCCATAATTCCAATCATAAACCTCGTCATTTCCATAATAAATCCAATCATTATTCCAATAGATTTAATCCTGAATATAATAATTCAAATAATTATTCTAATGGAAATCAGGAAGTTCTTCCAATCTATGAAGAGGAAGTCATTTTGGTAAATAATCCTGAGGATCCTAATAATCCTATTAAAAAAAGAATCTTAAAAAGAGTAAAAACAGAATATGATGCTGAAGAAGATGATTATCAGGATTTATATATCATTGATGAATCTGAATAAATAAGAATGAGTAATTTTTTAATTTAAGTGAAAGGGAAAATCTTTTTTCCCATATGCTTTCTTTTTTTTATTGAATTTTCATTATTTCATTAAATCTTATTTTAATAAATTTTTATTCAATTAAAAAATCCATTAATTTTAATTGGACCTTCTCCAGGTGTTTCCGCACTTGGCACATCTGATGAAGTAGGTTGGAGCCTCATCTGCTGATCTTGTTTGAACAGTCCACCAGTATCCTTTTGTTCCTCCACACTTGTAGCATGTGATCTCTTTAGTGGGAAGTGCAACATTGTTGTTGTCTGTTACAATGACTTCCATCGCTTTCTTCCTCTCTCCTTCAAACTGATACTCCTCTTTAATGTCCTCATCGGATATCTCTTCCACATATCCGCAATCACATTCCAGCTTATTGTTTTTTGGTATCAGTATCTTACCGCAATCTGGACAGAATCTCATTTTTTCACTCCAAGATTTTCACATGATAAATTTGAATAATTTATCATTATTTATAATGGTATTTATAAAAATCCTATTAAAAAATTCAATAATTTTCCATGATATTTAATGAAATTTCAAAAAAAGTCTTTCTTCAATATTTTACTAGTTTCTTTATTATTTTCCTATAATATAAATTTTTATATTATTATTAACTTTTTCAATAATTTTATCAATAATTTCAAATTTCAATCAGCTATTTTTCCACCACCAGTAATATTTTCGGGAAAATTTTGGAAAATTCATAATAATTTGTAATAATTTATCATGATAAATCAACATATTTATATACAATGTTTATTAAAAGTTATAGTATATACAATGTTTACTAATTATCGTATATGAAAGAATGGAGGAAATATCAATGATTGAAATTCGCTTCCACGGACGTGGAGGACAAGGTGCTGTAACTGCAGCAGAGATTTTAGCTAAGGCAGCATTTAAAGATGGTAAATACTCTCAAGCGTTCCCATTCTTCGGTGTAGAAAGAAGAGGGGCTCCGGTTATGGCATTTACCAGAATCGATAGCGAACCTATCAATTTAAGATATCAGGTTTACAACCCTGATCATGTGATAGTTCTCGACGATGGTCTTTTAAGTGTTGTCGATGTTTATTCTGGATTGAAAGAAGATGGTGAAGTTATTATAAATACTCATGAAAAGGTCGAATCAGCAAGCCACAAGGTATTTGATGTGGATGCAACAGGCATTGCACTTGAAATTTTAGGTGTGAACATTGTAAACACCATTATTTTAGGATACTTTGCTAAGAAGACCGGTGAAGTAAGTATTGAATCACTTATTGAAGTAATTAAGGAAACTTTCCCAGGCCCAATTGGAGAGAAAAACGCAGTAGCAGCTCAAAAAGCTTACGATATGGCTTAGGTGGCTGTATTTAAAATTTATTAATTTATGAAAGGTGATTAAATGGTTTCTATTGGATGTGCAATTAGTGAACCTGGAAGTACACGTAAAAACAAAACAGGGAGTTGGAGAACTTTTAAACCAATCCTTGATAAAGAAGCTTGTGTAGATTGTGATAACTGTATCATGTTCTGTCCAGAAGGATGCGTAAACAAAGACCATGATATAGATTATGATTATTGTAAAGGTTGCGGTATTTGTAAAGTAGAATGCCCAGTTCAAGCTATTAAAATGGAAATAGAATAGCTAAGCTATTAAAAGAAAAAATAAGAGTGGAGAAAATTTTATGGCAAAAGAAATTATGACAACAAATAGAGCAGTTGCAGAAGCTGTAAAGTTAGCAAAACCACAAGTTGTTCCTGTTTACCCTATTACTCCTCAAACTACCATATCTGAATACCTCGCACAATTCGTTGCAGATGGTGATTTAGATGCAGAGTATATTAGAGTAGAATCTGAACACAGTGCAATCAGTGCTACTTTAGGAGCTTCCGAAGCAGGAGTAAGAGTATTTACTGCTACTTCATCTCAAGGTTTAATGTTAATGCATGAAATATTGTTTGCAGCTGCAGGTATGAGAGCTCCAATAGTAATGGCAGATGCAAACAGGGCAATTTCTGCTCCATTAAACATTTGGAACGATCAACAAGATTCCATCGCACAAAGAGATGCAGGATGGATTCAACTTTATGTGGAAAATGCTCAAGAAGGATTCGACACTATTCTTCAAGCATATAGAATTGCAGAGCATGAAGAAGTTATGTTACCTGTAATGGTATGTTTAGACGGATTTATTTTAACTCACACAGTTGAACCTGTAGACTTATTGGATCAAGCTGAAGTCGATACCTTCCTTGAACCATATGTACCTAAATTCGCTTACCTTGACCCTGAAAGGCCAATGTCCTTAGGTAACTTTGCAGACCCTGAATACTATACAGAAGCAAGACATGACATGCAAGTTGCTATGGACAAGTCCATGGAAGTAATCAAGGAAGTAGGTGCAGAATTCGGTGAAAAATTCGGAAGAGAATACGGATTGACTGAAAGCTACTTATGTGAAGATGCAGAAATCATCTTAGTCTGTATGGGTTCAATGGCAAGTACAGTAAGACATGTGATTGACGGATTAAGAGAAAAAGGCGAAAAAGTAGGTCTCTTGAAAATCAGATCCTACAGACCATTCCCATTCGAGGAAATTGATGAAATAACCAAAAACGCAGATAAATTGGCTGTACTTGATAAAAACTTCTCATTCGGTATTGGAGGAGCTCTTTTCGCAGACATAAAAACCAAATGTCACAAGGAAACCTATGGTTTCATTTTAGGTTTAGGTGGAAGAGATGTAGTTCCGGAATACATTGAAGAAGCTGTAGAATTAACTAAAAATCCAGTAAAAGAAGTTACTTGGTTAGGCTTAAAGGAGGATGAATAATATGGAATTTCCTGAAGAAGAATTATTAGCACCAGGTCACAGAGGCTGTGCTGGTTGTGGAGCAGCTATTGCTGTAAGGCTTGCTCTTAAGGCATTAGGCAGAAACACTGTGGTTGCTTGTGCAACTGGTTGTTTGGATGTTATGACATCCCCTTATCCTGAAACTGCATGGGAAGTCCCATGGATTCACGTTGCTTTTGAAAACGCAGGTGCAGTGGCTTCCGGTGTAGAAAGAGCATTGAAAGCTCAAGGTAAAGAAGATGTTAATGTTGTTGCTTTCGGTGGTGACGGTGGTACTGCTGATATCGGTATCCAATCATTATCCGGTGCAATGGAAAGAGGTCACGACATAACCTATATCTGTTACGATAACGAAGCTTACATGAACACTGGTATTCAAAGAAGTGGAGCTACCCCTTACGGTGCATCAACAACCACTTCACCAGCAGGTAATTTAAGCTTTGGTGAAGACAAGCCTAAGAAAAACATGGCTTTCATTATGGCAGCTCATGGAATTCCATATGTGGCTACAGCATCAATTTCATATCCTGAAGACTTTATGAAAAAGGTTAAAAAGGCAGCTGAAACCAAAGGTCCTGCTTACATTCACTTACAACAACCATGTACTACCGGTTGGGGATTCAAACCTGAACAAACCATTCAATTAGGTAGACTCGCTGTTGAAACTGGAGCATGGGGATTATTTGAAATTGAAAACGGTGAATTCAGAGTAACTTACAGACCTCAAGAAAGAAAACCTGTAGTGGAATACTTATCTGCTCAAAAAAGATTCAGACATCTTAAAGAAGAACAAATTAATGAAATCCAAGAATTCGTTGACAATCAATGTGAAGAATTAGGTATCTAAGGAGGGTCTCTATTGGAGAAATTAATAGTAGATAATGAATTATGTGATGGATGCCAGGATTGCGAAAAAGCATGTGAAGGAGTCCATGGAGTTCCTAGAATCACTATTCATGAATTAGACGGTTCCTATTTCCCTATTCGTTGTCAACAATGTGAGGATGCTCCGTGTGAGATCATTTGTCCAACAGGTGCAATGAGCAATTTAGGAGTAGATGTAACTAAATGTATTGCTTGTGGTTTCTGTGCAATGGCTTGCCCATTTGGTGCAATCAGCATTCAATACAGCAATGCTCACAAATGTAATCATTGTGCAGACAGAGAAGAAGGTCCTGCATGTGTTAAAGCTTGTTCCAAAAGAGCTATTGCAGTTCATGACATTGCAAATGTCATCAAAAGGAAACAAAAAGAACACATTGAAAAAATCTATGGCTTGGATAAACCGGCTAAGAAGAAAGGTCTTCTCAGTGTCATTACAACTGATACAAGAGCTAGAAAACCATTAGATGGAGAATAGAGGTGTTGAAATGGATGAATTAAAAGTTAACCCAGAACTTTGTGTAGATTGTGGACTTTGTGAACGTAATTGTCCTAACAATGCAATTCGTGTTCATGATGGTGTCCCTTTATTCTGTATGCATTGCAGTCCTGAAAAAGCACCTTGTCTTGCTGTATGTCCAAAAGGAGCTATTGTAGCTTTAGGTGGAGCAATCACTATCAAGCAAGAGAAATGTATTGGTTGTGGATTATGTCACAGTGTATGTCCCATTGGAGCCATCACCATTAATGAAATAGGTCAAGCTACCAAATGTGATCTCTGTGAAGGCTATGACACTCAACAATGTGTTGAAGCTTGTCCAACTCATGCGCTCACAAATGATACAGAAAAGATAATTCATGATAAACAGGATAAAATATCCGAAGGATTTAAGAAAATTCAAACTTTACTCAAGTAATTTTTAAAGATTAATTTCTTTAAAAATTCTCTTTTTTTATTTTATTTTCAAATATTTTTTTACTACTCTTACTATTTTAATAAATTATTCTAATTTTTTTTTCGTAAAAATTATATAATAATTTTTATAATATATATTATCACAATTATATGGGGGAAAATTTTGATTAATAAAAGGTTAATATTTTTTGGGATGTTGCTTATCAGTTTGCTTGCTATTTCTAGTGTCAGTGCGAGTGATGTTGATAATGACATTCTATTAAATGAGGATTTAGTAAATGGTATAGATTCAGATTTAATTAGCCCTACAAATTTACAATCTGATGAAAATTCTGAGGGAGATGCTAATTGCGATGATGTTATTTTAAATTCTGTATCTTCAGATGAAGGGGATGCTAATTGTGATGATGTTATTTTAAATTCTGTATCTTCAGATGAAGAAGATATTCTCAAATATCCTGGTAGTGATTTTTATGTACAAGTTAATGATGTGAGTTATCGTAGTGAATCAATTTTATCAATTACTATTGGACAACATGAAGTAAAAGATAAAATAAAAATTTATGTCGATCAGGAATCAAATCCTAGATTTTCTTTTACTTTTCCATCATCTTTTGAAGATGATTATTTAGATGTTAGTCCCAATGATTTAAATTTAGATTTTGGTGTTCATAATATAAGAGTTTATTATTATACAAATAATGTGGATTATCTTCTTAGAAATAGTGAAATTGACTATCATTGTTTAAAAATGTATTTTGAAGGAGGTAACGATATATTTGAAGATGTTGAATTAACTACTATGTTATGGGATGTTAATAAAAATGAGGGCACATTAACATATAGTTTAAATAATAATTCAATTGCCACAAAAAATTTTAATATAGATTATAATTATTT
>JAZNRM010000013.1:0-6711 GCA_045590695.1 Methanobrevibacter sp. | reverse complement strand
TTCTAAAATTCTTGATTTAGAAACATTTATATATAATTATAAACATATTTTAATGAGTAAGAAGGACCGGTGGTCTAGGGGTATGATACCGCCTTGACATGGCGGTGATCACGAGTTCGAATCTCGTTCGGTCCATTTGCCGTAGTAGTTCAGTTGGGAGAACGCCAGACTGAAGATCTGGATGTCGCTGGTTCAAGTCCGGCCTACGGCACTTTTTTTATCTAAGAATATTTAGTTTTATTCTATACGAACTATTTTTAAAAAGAAAAAAATAATAAATTAGAAAAATTTATTATATGAGTCTTGGGCCTGTTTTCTGATTAGGATCCACTTTTTGATTATCAAGTACATGATTGAGTTGATCCATAATGATATGGCCTGAAGATGTACCAATCTTGGTTACACCAGCAGCTAATACATTATTTGCCAATTTGTAGTTGTCTATTCCACCAGCTGCTTTCATGTCAAGATGAGGTGCATTCTTTTTCATGATTCTTAAGCTTTCCATTAAAGAGTGGAAATGTTGTTTTCCATTGAATCCGCTTGAGGTTTTAACAAAGTCTGCTCCACCTTCTTCGCACATTCTGGAAGCTCCTGCCATTTCATCCTCATTGAGAAGTGGGTTTTCAATGATTACTTTAAGGATGTGGTCTCCGATAGCATCTTTCACTGCTCTGATATCATTTTTAACATATTCAAAGTCACGTTCCTTGATTGCAGGAATATTTGCCATCATGTCGATTTCATCTGCACCATCTGCGATTGCAGCTTTAGCTTCTGCCACTTTTCCTTCAGTGTTTCCAGCACCTAATGGGAAGTCGACAACGGTTACCACTTTCATGTCAGTGTCTTTCAATTCTTCTTTTGCTAATTTAACAAAATGAGGTAAAACTACAACTGCATAAAAAGGATATTCCTTAGCTTTTGCGAAGAATGCTTTCATTTCTTCAACGGTTGCAGTATTATCTAAATGAGTAAATTCAATAGCTTGTGCAAGTTTTTCAGCTTTGTTGATCATTTCGTTCATCTCCATATTTAAAACGATTTTTTAATTTTAATCTCCAATAAATATAATATTTAATTAATTTAGTTTCATATGTATATAATAGTTAGTTTAACTTCAAACTATATAATACTTTTGTCTTGTCTGATTGTTTCAACTTTTGGTATTTTTTTAATAAAACAAATATTGAAACTTGATTTAAACTAATTTTTTAGCCATATAAGGGCCTTTGCGCTCATAACCGAATTTACGGTAATAGTTTCTGGCTCCAATGCCGCTGATAATCAAAAGCTCTTCCTTGTTTTGGTCAATGCTTATCTCTTCAGCACGCTTCAATAGCTTTTCACCAAATCCTGTGTGCTGTCCGATATTATTACCCTTCTGACCGATTTTTATCATGTTTCCATAAACATGCAATTCACGCACAATGGCTGTTTTCTCATCAATCTCTTCTCTATGAGCTTTTTCGGAAGGCATTCTTAATCTTAGGAATCCTGCTAATGTCTCTTCATTCTTATCTTCAATTGATAGGAAGTGTTCCCTTCCTTCTGTAGCAATGTAATCCTCTTCAAATAACTTATAATCATCAATTGAATACTCTTCCTTGGTCTTTTTATGGCCTATTTCCCTGCATCTAATGCATTGGCAATTGATTTTCTCCTCTTCAAGACGATTGTAGACCAGTTCTCCAAGGTTGGATTTTTTCACCCCATCTTCAATTAATGTAGAGGGGATATCCCTTTGGATTCTCATGGTCCTTACCCATTTCGGCAAGATCTTTTTGATTTGAACTATAAGTTCAACAGCCTCTTCATCGCTATATGGCCTGTATCTGCCATCTTTCCATAATTTGTGTAGCTCACTGCCATCGGTAACAAGGCAAGGATAAATCTTAAGCATGTCTGGCCTGAAGTTCTCATTTGTAAATATTGTTTTAAACATTTCCAAATCTTTCTCTGGGCATTGCTCTATTCTTGGCTCATCTCTTGCAAGAGGGAAAAGCCCAGGCATCATGTGCATGGCAACTTTCACTCCAGAATCCCTTAGAATCCTGTTTGCTTCAATGACATCCTCAACTGTATGTCCTCTTTTGATCTTTTCATAAATATGATTGTGAATGGTTTGAACACCTAATTCAACCCTTGTAACTCCCATATTCAACATTCTGTCAACATGAGGCTCCTTGCAGTAGTCTGGTCTGGTTTCAAAGGTCATTCCAATGCATCTTACTTTAGAGCTTTCGTTAATTCTTTGAATGTCATCTATAAGCACATAATCATTTGGAGGATAGGTCTTAAGGGCATTGTTGCTATATGGAGGATACTTTAAAAGGTCTTCCTTATTGAATGATTCAATATCCCCAATTTCAGTGATGTTTTCAAGAATCACACCAAAGTCACTCATTGCCTTTAGGCATTGTGAAACGAACCATTCCTGATAGCAAATGTCTTTTGAAGGGAATGTTCCTCCCATGATGATGAGTTCAACCTTATCGATTGGATGGCCTACCTTATGCAATTGCTTAAGGCGGTTGTAGCACTGGACATATGGATGGAACTTAAACATTCTTCCTCTAAGCGCTGCAGGTTCCTCTCCAGTATAGCTTGGAGGTGCAATGTCACTTTCAGGACAATAGTAGCATCTGCCGTGAGGGCATTGGTGTGGATGGCACATAACTGCAACAATAGCCACTCCAGAGATTGTTCTGGTTGGTTTCTTTCTTAAGAGATTGGAAACGATTTTCTTCTCTTCAAGGCTTGCATGTTCAAGGATTACAGAATTGCTCATAAATTTCTTTAGATTCCTATCTCTACAGAGCTGTCTTTTTTCCACTTCAAGCTCACGGCGAGTAGTTATCTTCCCATTTAGGATATCCTCGATGATAATTCGACATGCTTCTTCCATTAAGTTCACCATATAAATTTTTCAATATTTTTTTTTTAAGATTCAATTTGTTTCTTTTAATATATTATATTGCTTTTAAAATATTAATTTATTTTCATATATTATATAAATCTTATTACTCTTAAAAAAATATTTAGATAAGTTTATATAATTTTCATTTCATATTCTTAAATAGTGGAAATTATGTAAATGGCATAATTTCATGAAATTAATAATTGAGGTAATAAAATGAAAATTAAACAATTATTAGGTATGATGGCTTTAGATGCTAACGCAAATGAAGTAGGTAAAATCGATGATGCTGAATTTGATCCTGAAGAAGGAAAAATTAATGCAATAACCATTGTCCTTAAGAAAAACTTCATCTCTTCCAACAAAATCGAAATTGACTTTGAAGATGTTAAAAGCATTGGAGATTATGTTTTATTAAATAAGGAAATCAACAAAGAAGCTGCAATTGAAGAAGCTGAAAAAGCAAAAGACACTAAAGAAGAAGTGGAAGAAGTTGAAGCTGAAATTGTTGATGATGAAGCAGAAGAAGTGGAAGAAGAGGCTGAAGAAGCAGCTGAAGTAGAAATAAACTAAATTAAATTTTTATTTATTTTCTTCTTTGAAGACTTTATTAAAACCTATCGGTGATAATATGAGTATTTGTGATATTCGAGGAGAAACCATTGATATAGGTTCCTTTATAAGATATACCGGTACTGGTACCATAAGTAAAGTTGTTGATTTGAAAGAAGAAGACAACGAGCAATGGGTAAAATTAGATGAACCTGCCTTATGGTATGCAGCTGATTCTTTAGAGGTTGTTAATGAAAAAGACATCGTTGATTCAGAAAACCTTGATAAGGACACTCTTGAGCAAGTCAAGGACATTAAGGAAGGCTATGAAGAACTCAATGCTAACCTAAACGATATTCAAGGTTGTGAAGGTGGAGGATAATTATCCTCTCTCTTTTTATTTTTACTTTTTTTAAATTTTTTATATTATTAAAATCAAAATTCATCTATTTTTCATATTTTTTCAAATATTTTAAATCTCTTTTTAAAAATAGTGAAGAGATAATTAATTAATAATTATCTGCGAATTTCTTAATGTTTTGAGCTAATTTTGGACCGATTCCATCAACCTTTTGAAGCTCTTTTTCAGAATATGGTCTTAAATCATCACCGAATACATCAACCAATGCTCTTGCACGACGTCTTCCTAAACGTTTGACTCCAATAACAAGAGGGATGATGTCTTCTTTTACTCCATAATAAAGTCTTGCAGAAAGGAAATCCAAATCTTTTGAATAAGCATACTTTCCAAGAACTTCAAGGGTATTCTTTGTAAACCTTACAAGCAATGATGCTTCATATGCAGAGCGTCTAGTTGAGGAAGAGTATACATGATAAGCATTCTCAATTTGATACTCTGTCCTTTCGTTTATCCATTCGATTAAGGACACTGCTGTCGCTTCAGGATTTCCAATGTCAATGGCAAATAGGCCATAGTTGGATAGCATTTCACGTACAGGGTCCTTGGATTTCCTACCCTTAAATGCAATGAGAGGCATATCTGGTGTTTGGGCCAATTGGTAAATAAGTTCTTCTGGCTTAAAGCTATCAAGATTGTTTGCATATTCCTTGATTTTTACAGCTGTTTCAACACTATAATTGGATCTTGCAATCAGATTACCGAATGGTGTTGTTTTGAGTCCGCTTGGTGTAGCCTGCAAAATCTGGTTCTGAAGCAGGAATTCCAAAGCGTTCATGATTTCAAATTTCAAGCTTTCTTCAGCAAAGAAGCTCATTGAAGCATTTGCAGTCATTTGATATCCATAAAAGGTCTTTGTGAAAAAGTCCTGAAGCTCTTCAGGAGTTTTTGATAAGGTTGATGCCACTTGTGCAATAATCTGCTTAAATACTGCATCCTTGTTTTCAATTAATTTAGAGTTTGTAGGTTCTACCTGGCCATTGATGTAACGCTCTTCAAGTGTAATTGCCTCTTCCATTGATTTGGCAATCAAATAGGAATAACCTGTATCGTCATATTGTGGTCTTCCTGCTCTTCCGGACATTTGTTCATAATCAAAGACAGGAATTGCTTGGGGGCCGTCTGAAGTCCATCTTGTATAGTCTCTGATAACCACATATTTTGAAGGTAGGTTAACCCCATACATTAAGCTTGGAGTAGCTGCAATCATTAGGATATTTCCATTTCTGAATTCCTCTTCAATGATTTCCTTTTGCTCACTGAAAAGGCCTGCATGGTGGAAAACAGCACCGTTTTCACAGCTTTCAGCTAATTTAAGACAAGTTGAAGTTGGTCTTGATCCCTTTTTCTCAGGAACTGCAAGCAACTTTTCTGCAACTTCCTTGAAACGTTGCTTTTGCTCAGCTGTAGTTTTCTTTTTCAATTTTCCCGCAACATAGTTTGCTAAGCTTTCTGTAAATCTTCTTGTTGATACAAAGCTCAATGCCTGTGCATCATCTGATATGGCCTTTTCAATAACCTTTACAACCACATCATTCTTGTTTTTTGTATTGAACATTTCAGCATCCAAGACATCCTTATTCAATGGGACTGGTCTGTAGTCGTGTTCAACAACTGTTGCATCCAGCCAGCTTTCTATCTCACCCATATTTTCAAGAGTTGCAGACAATGCAATGATCCTTAAGCTTGGATTGATTATTTTAGCCCTTGTGATTGCACATTCTATTGTAGGGCCTCTTGTAAATTCACCAATCATATGGAACTCATCGATGATTAATGTGTCGACTTCCCTTAATGCATCCCATGAAAATCTGGTCAACGCATCAAATGATTCAAATACCATGACTGACAAGTCTGCAGATGAGGGGTGCTTTCCTACCTTTATTCCAAATTCCTCGAATTTCTTGAATTCCTTTACCTTTTCATTTTGGATTGAAAGGAGAGGTGCGGCATAAACTGCCTTTCCACCATCTAAAATGGATTTGAGAGCTGCCATTATCCCAAGCACAGTCTTTCCACTTGCTGTAGGAATCGCTATTACACAATTCTTATTGTTTTCAAGGTATCCTGATTCAATTACAGCCTTTTGGGCAGGATTGAAATCCTCAATGTAAGGATAGCAGCTATTGATTATTGTTTTAATGTTTTCTGGGATGTTTTCCATATTAATCAGTCTAATAATTTTTAAAATTTATGATTTTAAAAAAATAAATTCTTAATAATATAAGGTTTGCATCTAATATAAAATTTTACTTTTCTAAGAGCATTTGGTAAGTTTTATTAGATTTTTTCTTTCTTAAGAACAACTATATCAGAAATCTTAGTGTCTGGATATTGTCCGTTCTCATCCTTTTCAACTGCTTTTGTCATGTCCCAAATGGTTAGCAATGCTACGCTCACTCCAGTGATTGCTTCCATTTCCACACCGGTTTGTCCAGTCAATCTGCATTCACATGTTGCAGTGATTTCATCTTCCCCAACATCAAATTCTATTTCAATTCCACTTAGATTCAATGGATGGCAAAGAGGGATAATGTCAGATGTCTTTTTGACGGCTTGAATTCCAGCTATTTGAGCAGTTGTCAAAACATTTCCTTTCTTGATTTCCGCATTCTTGATCATTTCAATTGTTTCCTTTTGAAGATGAATCTTTCCGCTTGCCACTGCAGTTCTTCTTTGCTGTGGCTTAGCTCCAACTTCCACCATATGAACTCCAGTTTCAGTTAGGTGAGTAAATTCCTTTTCTCCCATTTGATAACCTCTAAATTAATTGATAATTTTGTAAATATGTTTAATTTTTATAAGTCGGATCGTAGCCATG
>JAZNRM010000012.1:0-2548 GCA_045590695.1 Methanobrevibacter sp. | reverse complement strand
ATTTAAATCAAAACTTATTTAATTTATTGTAAACAAATATTAAAATAATATTAAATAACATGCTAAAAATTTAAGAATATTATAGATTCTAAAAAATTATTCAATGGAAAATTAATTTTTAAGGAGATAATATGGATTCTAAAACAATTCAAATGCCAAGAGAAGTGCATATTGGACCTAATGTCCTTGATGACATAGGTGAAATATGCAAGAATTTACGCTTGTTTGATGAAGCTCTTGTCGTATCAGGTTATCATACATTTGATGTGGCAGGTAAGCGTACAGTAGATGCTTTAGAAAAGTCTGACTTTGGAGTTGAAGTTGTAAAGGTAAAGGATGCTTCAATGGAGTCTGTTCAAAAGGTGCAAGAAAGAATAGCTAACGCTTCTGTAGTCTTAGGTGTAGGTGGAGGAAAGATCATCGATGTAGCAAAGCTTGCTTCCACAAATGCCCATAACTATTTTATTTCTGTTCCAACAACAGCTTCCCACGATGGTATTGCATCACCGATGGCTTCAATAAAAAATGATATCGGTTCAGTTTCCAAAAGTGCTAATTCTCCAATGGCTGTTGTTGCTGATACAGGCATCATTAACGATTCTCCTTTTAGATTAATTGCTTCCGGTTGTGCAGATATCGTTTCCAATTACACTGCAATAAAAGATTGGAAATTGGCATACAGATTAAGAAATGAGCCATATAGCGAGTCTGCTGCTGCATTGTCTGAAATGACTGCAAAGCTTATCATAAAATCTTCAGAGAGCATAAAGGAAGGGCTTGAGGAAAGTGCAAGAATTGTAGTGAAATCATTGTTCAGCAGTGGTATGGCAATAAGCATTGCAGGTTCATCAAGACCTGCAAGCGGTTCTGAACACCTATTCAGCCATGCTTTGGATAGAGTTGCTAAAAAGCATGCATTGCATGGTGAACAGTGTGGTGTAGGAACAATCATGATGATGCATTTGCATGGTGGAGACTGGAGATCCATTCAAAATATATTAAAGACAATTGGTGCTCCAACAACTGCAGCTGAATTGGGTGTTGATGATGATGAGATCATTGAGGCATTGACTATTGCCCATACAATTAGGCCAGAAAGATATACAATTTTAGGAGATAATGGTCTTACAAGAGATGCTGCAATTAAATTGGCTAAGAAGACTGAAGTAATTTAATTCTATAAAAATATACAAAAGAGAATTCATCTTTTTAAATTGGCATGTTAATTAAGTAAAAGAATTTAAATTGGATGATTATATGATTACATTGATTGGTAAGGAATTGGCAAAGGAAGGGGTGAGCTTTGTATTTTATGAGCCCGCAGAGGAATGTTCAGAATGCAGGTTCAAGGCATCATGCGTTGACTCCCTAAAGAAAGGTCATAGGTATACAATTACAGAAGTTAGGGATGTTGAACAGAAATGCCCTATCCATGAGAATGATAAGGTGCAGGTAGTTGCTGTTGAGAATGCTGAATTCACTATCCTAACCGATTCAAAAGGAGTCTTTGAAGGATCAAGCTTTGACTTCAAGCGTCAAGGATGTTCAAATAAGGACTGTGACTATAGGCATATGTGTTTCCCAGATGGAATCTCCAAAGAGGAAAAGGGAGTGTATGTTAAGGATTTAGGTAAATTCAAGGACTGTCCTAAAGGAAACGCATTGGTTAAATGCATTGTTAAAATTCAAGATAAATAATTTAATTTATTATGCATAGTTTCAATTTACGATAATTAGTTTATATTATTAATGATTATTATTTGGTGTTAATTATGAGTCAAATGAAAAAGGATTGCGGTTATGCTGCAGCTGATTTGGTAAAAGACGGTCAGGTTTTAGGTCTTGGTACAGGTTCAACCACCCTTTACTTTATTGAAAAGGTAGGTATGAGAGTAAGGGATGAGGGAATTGAAGTCATTGGAATTCCAACTTCATTCCAATCAAGATTGCTTGCTCGTAAATGGAACATTCCACTTACAGACCTTAGTGAACATGAAATAGATTTGGCTGTTGATGGTGCTGATGAAATCGATCCAGACTTCAATTTAATCAAGGGTGGAGGAGCAGCACACACTTTAGAAAAGATTGTTGATTATTCTGCAGATGAGCTTGTTATCATTGCAGATGAATCCAAGCTTGTTGATGTCTTAGGTGCTTTCCCACTTCCTATTGAAATCATTCCAGAGTCCTTAAATCCTGTAACAAAGGCATTGGAGGATATGGGTGGTAAAGTGGACATAAGGATGGGTCAAGCTAAGGATGGACCTGTAATAACTGATAACGGCAACTTCATTTTGGATGTTGCATTTGGCCAAATAGACAATCCTATACCTATGGAAAAAGAGTTGAATACCATTCCAGGAGTTGTAGAAAACGGATTGTTCACTGAAATGGTGGATAAGGTCATTATCGGTTCCAAAGATGGTGTAAAATACTTATAGTTTTTTTTTATGCTGTTTTTCTTTTTTTAATTCTTTTTAATTTATTTTTGATTTTTTCTATCTTTTTTTAACTATTTTTTTAGTTATTTTTTTTAATAATTTCCTTT
>JAZNRM010000011.1:0-2204 GCA_045590695.1 Methanobrevibacter sp. | reverse complement strand
AATTATAAAATAAAAATACAAAAAAGTTAAAGAAAATAAAAAAAGAAAAAAAGAAAAGAATAAAAAATTAAGAGATTAGTTATGACTTGGATTAGATAAAGCCATAGAATCAGTAGATACTTTACTGGTTACAGCACCACTGATTTCTCTCATTTTCTTAATCAATCTTTCCTTTTTGCTACCATTGATTAAGATATTCTCTAAAACATCCTCAATGGTTTCAATAGGAATGATTTCAATCATGTCTTCATACTTTTTCTCAAGCATTACATCATCCATATTGGATTTAGGAAGTAAAACTTTCTTAATGCCTGCTTCTGCTGCCGCTTCAATCTTAGCAGTAGCTCCACCAATAGGCATTACATCTCCACGAACGCTTAATGAACCTGTGAGTGCAACAGATTGATCAATAGGAATTCCTTCAACAGCAGAAATTACAGCTGCAGTTATTGAAACACTTGCACTGTCCCCTTCAACTCCATCATAACTTTGGAGGAACTGAACGTGAATATCGTGATTGGAAATGTCAACTTGAGTGTATTTCTTAATGATTGCACTTACATTCTGAACAGAATCCAATGCAATTTCTCCAAGCTTACCGGTTACGATAATCTTACCTTCATTCTTGCTGTTTGCAGGAGCCATTTCCGCAGCGATTGGCATAACAATACCGCTTCTGTCACCCATAACCGCTAAACCATTGACCATACCGATTTTTCCACCAGATGAATGGAATACACTGTATTCTTTTCTTTGGATAATTGATCTGTCAACAATTTGCTGTTCTAAGGTTCTTGCAAATCTTTTAGCGGTTACAACATGCTCAGCAGTTACTAAATCTGCACCTTCCTCAATAGCTACATCTCCAGAGGAACGTACTAAACCACCTAACTCCCTTAATCTGAGAGTCAATGCATTTTTTCTGCCTGCTCTACGTTTAGCTTCCAAAATGATTTCGTCAAGTGCATCAGTTGCAAAGTGAGGAATTCTTCCATCATTCTTGACTTCCTGAGCTACGAATTGAACAAGTTTTCTTCTGTTTTCTTCGGTATCTTCCATGTAATCCTTCATGAACACTTCGTAACCGTATCCTCTGATTCTTGAACGCATAGCAATGTGCATGCCTTCAAGAACTTGAATGTTACCGGAAGCCACAAGAACAAAGTCACAAGGAACCGCTTGAGAACGTACCATTGCACCACTGCTGTTTTCACTTTGACCAGTGATTGCATATTTTTTCTCTTGCATAGCAGATAAGAGCTCTTGTTGGGTTTTCATGCTCATTGTACCTATTTCGTCAATGTATAAAACCCCTTTATGTGCCTTATGGATCATACCGCTTTCAACACGTTCATGTGCAGGAGTTCCAAGACCCCCGGATTGGTAAGGGTCGTGTCTTACATCACCGAGCAATGCACCTGCATGAGCACCAGTAGCATCCATGAATGGTGCAAATCTTTTATCACCATTGTTCACTAACAATTTTGGAGCACTGTTTGACACTCTTGGCTTGATTTGCATTGAAATAAATATAACAAGAAGTGCAGCAATAATAGCTTCAAAGATTCTTTGGTACATCAATCCAAGAACGAAAATAGCTGCAGTGACGAACATGGTAATCATCATCTTTTTCTCATCACCGCTTTTGGCATTAGCCTTGTTTGCCTTAACTATCTTTTTACCTTGACCTGCTGGCACGGTTCTAATCAAAGGATAATTGCTGTCTTCTGGATTTGGATAAACCAATACATCCTGAAGCACTTCAGGAGGTAATAATTCAGCCATTCCTTTAGCTAACATTGACTTACCTACACCAGGGTCACCAATAAGAAGAACATTTCTTCTTTGTTTTGCTGCCTTTTTAATAGTCTCAACAGATTCTTCATGACCAATAACCTGATCAATAAGTAAAGGAGGCACTTCTATATCAGCAGTATTTGAAATTGACTCATAATCAAGCATAGGTTTGATTCTGCGGTTTCCTTCATCATCTTCAACAAATTCGACTTCAAGGGAATCCTTTTCTTCAGACTTGGTTTCTGCAATTTCTTCAACTGCATCAGCATCAGCAACATCATCAGCTTCTTCAGCTTCATCAATTATATTATCTTCTACAGAAGAGTCTACGATTTCTGCTTTAGACTCTAACTCTTCTACTTCTGTAGCCATTACTTTATCTTCTTCCATATAAAACCTCCTAAATG
>JAZNRM010000010.1:0-4929 GCA_045590695.1 Methanobrevibacter sp. | reverse complement strand
ATTAGCATTAAATTAAGTTATATTTAAGTGATAAAATGAGTTTTGAGAATTCTAGTGAAATATTTAAATTACAGAAATTAGTGAAATCTTCCCTTTTGGAGATCAACAAGCTTAAGATGGAAATTGCCCAATTAAAGGATGAGCAAAATTCCCTAATGTCCAATGATGAATTTGAAACCTTAAAAATTGAATCTGAAGAATCTTTAAAGCAAAAGGAAAATGAAATTCTTGATTTGAAGAAACAGCATGAAATTGCAATTTCAGATTTAAAACTTAAATATAATGAAGATTTAAGAATCAAAGATGATGAAATCTCTTCTTTAAGAAATCAGTTTGAAGATGACTTGAAAAGCAAAGGCTTAGAGCTTAGCGACTTTTTAGATAAGTTTGATAATGACATCAAAGCAAAAGATGAAGAGATTTATGATCTAAAGGCTAAGTATCAGGCTGACTTAAAGACTAAAAACTATGAAATTGATAACTTAACTCATTCTTTAAATACTAATATTGAAGTATTGAACAGGTCCAAGGACCTATTGAATTCAAAGGATGAAACCATCAGAAACTTATCTGATAAGGTTAATGAACTTTCTGAAATAAATGAATCTCTTTCTAAAATGAAGGAATCCTTTGATGAAGAATTTAACAGCTTTAAAACTTTGGAATTAGGTCAAGCAAACCTTAAATTGAAAGAGGCATTGAATGATGTAAGCTCTAAAGACAATGAGATTCAAGCTATTTCCAACGATTTGAAGATTGCTGAAAATAAGATAAGTGAAGTTCAACGTCAATTGGAAGAGGCTAGAATTAAGGAAAATGAAGCAAACGTTAAATTGGCAAATACATTAAGCACTGTAGATGATAAGAATATGGAAATCCAGTCCCTTAATGCTCAAATCTCCTCTCAAAATGAGGAAATCCTTGACTTGAAGAATAATTTGGTAAATAAGGATAATCTTGTAGCATTGCAAAGGGAACTTGACTCTCGTGATGTAACAATTCGTGAAAAGGATGTTCAAATCCAATTGTTGAAAGACAAGTCTGTTTCCCGTGAGGAATATGCTAAAGTCCAGAATGAATTGTCTAAAAAGGACTTGCAAATCCAAAGATTGAATGAAGTGAAAGACCTATTCTTCGAATTGTCTGATGATAGCTTCTTGGATAACCAGTCTCAAGATGGAGTCATTAACAAAACCTCTGTTGAAGATAGGGAATTGCTTGAATTGAATGACATTAAGAGAGAATTGGAATTAGCTAAAGAGAATAAGCTTAAGATCAGAGCTGTTGGTGATGAAGAATTGGAAAATGTGGCTAATTTAATTGATTCCCAATCAAATGATGGTGCATCTCAAAATAATGAGGAAGTCGAAAGACTTAAAGCTGAACTTGAAGGATACAAATCTACCGTTGAGGAATTGGAAAAATTCAAGTTTGTATATGATAAGTTAACTGCTCCTCAGTTAAAGAACTTAAATTCAATCCAGTCTCAAATTTATCATTTGTTACCTGAAGATGAATCCATGGATACATTGTCTGTAAAAGATTATCTAAATGATCTTGCATTCAAGAACCTTTCATTTGGTAATACAAAGAACATTCTTAAAAGCCTAGAGAGAAAAGGCTATGTTGAAGTGGCTAAAAAAGAAAATGACATATTCTTCTGGCAAAAGCTTCCTTTACCTGAAGAATAATTAATTTTCCTTTATTTTCTTTTTTAATTATTTTTTGGTTTTATTTTTTCATATGCTTATTTTTATGGTGGTTTTGAATTTCATGTAATTTTTAAAATTTTCATGAAATCGTTTTTTCTTATTTTTTTCTATTTTTTATAACCTTTTTTTAATGCCCTTTTTTAATACTATATTTTTTCTAATTCCTTCTAATTCCTTTATCATACTTTTTTTCATACTTTTTTCATCATGTATTGAATATGTCTTATTGTTGAAATGATAGGTACCAATAGGAACAGATAAATAAAGTTAGGGTTTACGTTAAAGTCCAATAGGTTTACAATTACTGTGGCTCCCATAACAATATACAATGTGTTGTATACATGTTTCTTGTCTTCTTCAGTTGTGTATTCCTCAAGGAATCCTCTTTTATGGGCATAATAGAACATTATTAAGAAGAACACTACAACTAAAAGTATATTCAATCCAAAGATCACATTTGCCAAGAAGAAGTGTGAATAGTTTCCGATTATGGATGTTGTAAATGGTATGAAGCATATGCTTGCTAAATAAAACATATTCAACCATATATAAGGAATATTCAATTTTTTTATTTTCATAAACTCGTGATGATAAAGCCAGAATGAAGCCAATAGTATGAAACTAACAATTACCACTCCAGCAACTGATGAGATGGAGCCGATAAAATCTATAAATCCTGTATAATTGACTATTTTCTCTTCAGGCAATGCCATTCCAAAGATCAAAAGTGTCATTACTATACTGAATATACCATCAGTAAGCCCCATTAGTCTTCCAGGATCAATGTCAAGGTCCTTTTCGAATGCATCTATGAATCTTTGGTAAGTGCTGATTTTCTTATCGGTTTTTTCTAGTCTCTTAATCTCTTCATCAATGTTTCCTCCCTCAATCTCCTTACTCATTTGATTCTTTTTATGCTTGTCAATCTTTTCCTGAATCTTTTGAGCATTGCTTTCATCCATTTCCTCTAATTTTTGATTAATCCTTTCTTTCAGGCTTTCCAATTCTTTGTATTTTTCATCAAGATTTGCCTTGTCATAATCATTAGAGGGATTGTGATTTTCAATTCCTTCATTTGCTATAAAATCATCTCCAAGTCAATTATAATTACTTAAAATTTTGTTTATCTTATTATAATAATATTTTGGAAAATATACATAGCTCATCATGCCTTTTTCAATTGTTTACCGCAAAGGAACTAGTGTTAACTGCAAAGGAACTTTCAATTTTAATATATTTTTGTAACTAAATTAAATTTATATTATTTTGTTCATATTTTTTTAAAATAATTATAATTTTATTCAATTTTTATCCCTTTTTCTATATTTTTCTTTAAAATAATAATTTTCCAAAAATTCATCATAAAAACAAAAACTTTATATATTACTTTAAACCCATTGTTATTATAGAATAAATATTATTAAATTAGTTGAATCTATCAATGATTTAAATTAACTTATATTTATTTAATCTATCAAAAAAATTATTTATTAAAAAAAATTGAGGTGTATAGAATGGCACAAGGTCAACCTATTTTCATTTTACCTGAAGGAACTAACAGATTGTTAGGTAGAGATGCACAAAGAACCAACATCTTAGCAGGTAAAGTATTAGCAGAAACTGTAAGAACCACTTTAGGTCCAAAAGGTATGGACAAAATGTTAGTGGACGGACTCGGAGATATTGTAGTAACCAACGACGGAGTTACTATCTTAAAAGAAATGGATATTGAACACCCTGCAGCAAAAATGCTCGTAGAAGTTGCAAAAACCCAAGAAGACGAAGTTGGAGACGGAACTACTACCGCAGTAATCATTGCTGGAGAACTCCTCAAAAAATCCGAAACCTTATTAGATATGGACATTCACCCAACCATCATTGCTATGGGTTACAGACAAGCAGCAGAAAAAGCACAAGAAATCTTAGATGATATCGCTATTGAAGACATTTCCCGTGAAATGTTAGTAAAAGTAGCTATGACTGCTATGACTGGTAAAGGAACCGAAAAAGCTCGTGAACCTTTAGCAAACTTAATCGTAGATGCTGTACAACAAGTAGCTGACGATGGTGAAGTTGACACTGATCACATTAAAATCGAGAAGAAAGACGGCGCTGTAGTAGAAGAATCTACCTTAATCCAAGGTGTAATCGTAGACAAAGAAAAAGTACACCCAGGTATGCCATCTGAATTGAAAGACGCAAAAGTTGTCTTAATCAACTCTCCTTTAGAAGTTAAAGAAACTGAAGTAGATGCTGAAATCAGAATCACTGACCCTGCTCAAATGCAAGCATTCATTGAACAAGAAGAACAAATGGTCAGAGATATGGTTAACAAAATCGCTGATGTCGGTGCAAACGTATTATTCGCACAAAAAGGTATTGACGACTTAGCACAACACTACTTAGCTAAAGAAGGAATCTTAGCTGTAAGAAGAGTTAAAAAATCTGACATTGACAAATTAGCTAAAGCAACTGGTGCTACCGTTGTATCCAACTTAGATGACTTAACCGAAGCTGACTTAGGTCACGCAGGTTCCGTAATCGAGAAGAAAATCTCTGGTGACGACATGATCTTCGTAGAAGAATGTCAAGAACCTAAAGCAGTAACCTTACTCGTCAGAGGAAGTACCAAACACATCGTTGACGAAATCGACAGAGCTGTTGATGACGCAATCGGTGTAGTAGCTGCTACTGTAGAAGACGGTCAAGTTGTAGCTGGTGGAGGAGCTCCTGAAATCGCTATGGCTAAAAAACTTAAAGAATATGCACAATCCATTAGTGGAAGAGAACAATTAGCAGTAACTGCATTTGCAGAATCCTTAGAAATTGTTCCTAAAACCTTAGCTGAAAACGCTGGTTTAGACAGCATTGACTCTTTAGTAGACTTAAGAGCTGCTCACGAAAAATCTGCTTACATGGGATTAAACGTATTCACTGGTGATGTTACTGACATGAAAGAAGAAGGTGTTGTAGAACCTAAACGTGTCAAAAAACAAGCTATTCAATCTGCTTCTGAAGCTGCTGAAATGATTTTAAGAATCGATGACGTAATCGCTTCCAGCGGAACCAGTGCTGGCGACATGCCAATGGACCCAGGTATGGGCGGCATGCCTCCAATGATGTAGACCAAGCTTTTCCGTTGCCTACGGCAACGCAAAACCTTGACCAAAACTCTTTCCTATGTAGTTAAGAGTTTGATCTTTAACAAATGAACCTT
>JAZNRM010000009.1:0-7980 GCA_045590695.1 Methanobrevibacter sp. | reverse complement strand
AACTAAAATAATAAAATTCTATTTTTAAAATTTTTAAAACATAACTAAATTGAGATTAAATAAAAAATTAGATTAAATCATTATTTTAAATCCAAAATAAAGAAAAAATAAGCTAAAAAAGACATTACATTTATATATTATTAAAGAGAAATTTAATACTGACTCAAATATACTTTAAAGTGTATGAGTGAATTACTTAAAAAAAGAGGTGTTTAATTATGGAAATCGGTGAAATTATTAGTGACGCAATTCGTTACCCATTAAACCACACAAAATCATTATTAATTTATATCGTAATCATGTTTGTAATTGCATTGATTGCTCTCTTTACTGGTGTAGGTTTAGTAGCAGGACAAGAAACTAACCAAGTATTTGCAAGTGGAATTATCGGAATTATTGGAATGATTCTCATAGTTTTAATCGCATTATTAGTTGATGGATATGGATTAGACATTGTAAAATTAGGTATTGACAGAAATGATGCAGCTCCTGAAATTGATATCGCAAGACAAGTAATCGCAGGTATTAAATACTTAATTGTAACTATTGTATACTTTATCATTCCAATCATTGTTATGATGTTATTATCCGCAATAAACGATACTTTAGGAGTAATTGTTGGTTTAATCTTATTCATTATATTTGGATTGGCTCTTATCATGGGAGAATGTAGATTAGCAAACACTGGATCATTAGGTGAAGCTTTAAATATTCCTGAAGCAATTAAAGATCTTCAAGCTATTGGTATTTTCAAAGTATTAATTGTTATTATCATTGTAGGTATTATTGCACTTATTTTAAGCTGGATTGCTGGACTCTTCAATGGTATGGGCAGTATTGGTTCATTCATTAGCGCAATTTTAACTGCAATCGTTGGAGCATACACATTCTTCTTCGGTCACAGAGCAACTGGTTTATTATACTCTGATGCATAAGAAAATAATCTGAATTAAAATTTCAAATATTGAGAGTTAATTCTCTTAATATTTTCTTTTTTTCTTTTTTTATAAAAATTTCAATCCAAATAAAGCTATTTTTTTAAAAAGATTGGCTGTTTTAGCGATGACGAACTAAATGAAAAAGAAAATGAATTGCTAAATGAAAAAATAATAATTAAAAAATAAAAATAAAATAAAAAAATTAAATAAAAAATAAGAGTTAATCTAAATTATTAGATCTGTTTAAAGCTTTTTTTACTCTAAATGTAATGTATTGGGTTCCTCCGCGCATTACACGTTTGAATTCCACCCAATCAAGATTTGCCAAGAATGTTTTCACAATATATGCAAATGAGAAATAGTACTTGCTCATCAGATTGTCCCTTAATTTCTCTATCTCATTATGATCTGCATAAGGATAATCCACAAGGCAATTCAAGTAACCGTCATCATTCAGCCATTTAGAGTAATCCTCAGTAATCAAATAGCCGTTTTCCTTAGCCCAATCATAAAAACCGGTTCCTGGGAATGGTACAGCTTGCTGGAAGAAACACATGTCAGGATAAACGGATTGAGCAAACTTATATGTTTCATCAATTGTTTCAAGACTGTCACCAGTAAGTCCAATCATAAAGCATCCGAAAACCTTAATGTCCAATTTTCTTGCATTTTCTGCAAATGCCTTTGACTGCTCAAGAGTGATTCCCTTCTTGATTTCATTCAAGACTTCCTGATTTCCGGATTCATAACCGCAAACAAGCAATCTGCAACCTGCATCCTTCATCTTTTTCATGGTTTCAAAGGTCAAGTCAACCCTTGTGTTGCAGGACCAAACCGGTTTCAAGCCTCTTTTGATGATTTCATCACAGAACTCAATTACCCTTGGCTGGTTTACAGTGAATGTATCATCTTCAATGAAGATTTCCTTAATCTCTGGAAGCTCATTTAGAATATATTCAAACTCATCTGCAAGGTCACTTACAGATCTTGTCCTGTAAATCCTTCCACCCATTGTAGACGGATAACTGCAGAAATTGCACTGGTTTGGACATCCCCTTGATGATACGATCTGAATCATTGGTTTTTTGGCAAATGCATAAGCGTAATCATCAAAGTTCAAGTATTTTTCATAAACCTTTGAAACATAAGGAAGGCTATCCAAATCCTCTAATGGCTCTCTGTCTTCAGTATGCTTGACAGTGAAATCAATAGAATCAGCTAATAGATTTACATCTAAACAAGCAAGATCCTCACCATTGGAATTCACCCTATAGGAAACTCCCTTAACATTTGAAACATCATCAGAATTTATCAGTTCACCAACGGTATAGTCATATTCCTGACGAAGAATATAGTCAATTCCTAAGCATTCATTAAGAACTGCATCAGGCAAGATGGTTGCGTGAGTTCCTCCAATCATTATTTTAGCTTTAGGATAAGCTTCCTTAATTGAATTGATAACCTTATAATCATAAGCGCAGGTAGGAGTTGTAATCTCAGCCATTATATAATCCGGCTTGTATTCCTTTACTTCCTCGATTGTATCCTCAATTGAGTATGCCTTTGTAATGCAATCAACAAGCTTGCACTCAAATCCTTCCCTTTCACACACTCCAACACAGTATGCTAACCAGTAAGGATAATACAAGGTACCTGACTTGGTCTTTTCAGGCCATCTGCTTGCCCTGCTTATATTGAATTCATATGGTAAGTTTAAAAATAAAATTTTCATTAATATCACGATAATTATAATTTAAATAAATTGATAAAATTTATACATATTTTTTTACATATATAATTTTAGATATAAGTATTATATAAATTTAAATAAGTTATAAATGGAATTTAGTAAACGAAATTAAGGATAAATATCTAAAAAACATAAATAATTTCAATAACATAATATTATTATAACTCAAGATGTGGAAATATGGTAAAGAGAATAGCTATTACAAGACCAAAAGAAAGATCTAAAGCTGCAAAGGAATTCATAGAAAACTATGGAGGGGAAGCGCTAATAGTGCCAACATTGGAATTGAAACTGGAAAATACCAATTCATTAAAGGAATTGATGAGCAGATTTGGTGAATTGGACTGGTTAATATTCACTTCAGTCAGTTCAATCGATTCAATTTTCAAGTTTTATCCAGACTTTACTGAAAGCTTAAATCCAGACTGCAAAATTGCAACTATTGGTACAAAAACTGCAGAAGTAGCTATGAATAAAGGACTCCATATAGATGTCATACCAAAAGATTATACTGCTGAGGGACTCATTGAAGAATTTGAAAAGTTCGACTTAAATAATAAAATTGTTGGCGTTCCTCGTACATTTTCTGCAAGGACTATTTTACCAAATAGCCTCAAAGATATGGGGGCTGAAGTGATACTTGCAGAAAGCTATAAGTCAGTCATTCCAGATGACAAAAAAGACATTGAAAACTTAATACAGGAAATCATAGATGAAAAGATAGATGGGATAACATTTACAAGCCCACTTACTGTAGTGAATCTCTTCAAGATAGCTAAAGATGAGCAAAAGGATGAGTTGGTTGAAAAATTATCAAGTTCTACACTTACAGTAGCTATTGGACCGATAACTGGAAAAATACTCGATGACTATAATGTGAAGCACATCTATCCTGAAAGATACACAGTCAAAGACATGATTGACTTGATGTTTAGGGAATTGAACAATCAAAATTAAAACAATGACTTTTATTGAATAACTATAGATTTAATAATTTTAGTAAAGGAGGAATTTCTATCAGCCAATTTAAGATAAGCATAATCATACCTGTTTACAATGGAGAGAAATATCTTCCGATTACTTTAGATTCCGTTATCAATCAAACAATAGGGATTGAAAACCTGGAAATAATAATAGCTAATGACTGTTCCACAGACAATACAAAGCAGATCATTGAAGAGTATAAGGAAAGAATCAACAATCAGACAAATAAGGAAACTATTAAGTCAATCCACCTTGTGGAAAATATGGGTGGAGCTTTCGGCCCTAGAAACATTGCATTGGACCATGTTAATGGGGAATACCTTATGTTCATTGATTCAGATGACACTTATCCTCAAGATGCCTGTGAAACATTATACAACAAGATTAATGAATATGATTGTGACATTGCCTTTGGAAGATACTTAAGGCATTACCCTGAGAAGAATATCATTAGAAAATCATACACTCCCTATATGGACAGCCTGGAAAAGCCATACGCTGATTATCTTGATGACCTGGTTGAAGGCTCTAATCTAAATGGGTTCATAGGTTCTCTCTGGAAAAATATTGCAAGCAAATTCTTTTATGGCAAATCCATAAACAAGGAAAGCAATGAAGAGATATTCATTAAGGATTTCAAAGCGGAAAATGATGATGAAATAGCTATCCTAAAGATATTGCCTTCATTCTGGAGCAAAATATACAGAACAGACTTGATTAAGGAAAATGGAATCAAGTTTCCAGAGTGCATATCTGCAGAGGACTTGAACTTCCTATTGGAATCATATATCAAAAGCGAAAATGGAATTCTATTTTTGAACAACAAGATTGTCTACAATTACTTCATGAGACTGGATGAGGAAGAAAAGTCCATTACAAAGAACATCAACTTCAGATTAGTCTACGATTCACTGAAAGCATACAGATTGTCTTCAGAGCTTTCTGATGAATATGGCATTAGGAATAAGGATCTTTTCCTGAATCCATATCTATTGAATTGGATCAGTCTATGGCTAAGCAGGGATAATACAAAAGAGGAAAATGGAATATTCCTTAATGAGATTGAAATGATGGAAAAGGGAAATAAGAATGGATTGAAATACAAGCTAATTCTAAAATTCATTAAAGTCTTATTGAAAATCAAATCATAATGATAATTCAAAAATAAAAGATTATGAAAATAAATAATTTTTAAATATTATGCTAACATATTATAAATAAGAAAGCAAATGAAAAATAAGAAGAGGTGAAAAAATGAAAGACGTAATGATTTGGCCAATATACCTTGATGCTGGAAAATCATTGAATGAAGGCAGGAAAATATCCAAAGAGTATGCCATCCCTGAACCAAGAATCAAGGAAATCGTAAAAGCCACTCAAAAATTAAGATACAAGTATTATGCTGAAGAGGATAAGGCATATCCTGGAGAATGGTACAATAAATCAGGAAGAGTCATCATTACCAGTGATGACAGCAAAAAGGAAATTCTAATCAATTTATCAAACACCATAAAACAAATGAGAGAAACCAAACAGGCAAATAGGCCTAACAATAAAAAAGGCAAAAAAGGAAAAAGAAGAAAATAATCTTCTTTAATCCACTATAAAAAAAATAAAAAGGCGTTAAAATGACAAGCATACCACCAGAAATGAAAGAAAGATATGAAGAAGCTAGAAGACTTATAGAATCTTCTAAAGACATTAAGATTTACAGCCATACTGACTGTGATGGAATCTCATCAGGAGCTATTCTCACAGGAATCCTAAAAAAGATAGGCAGGCAATTAGATAAGGATTTTGAAATTGAAATCGTAAACCTGGATGTTTTGGAAAATGTTCCAATTGAACATGAGTTGACAATATTTTCAGACCTTGGATCTGGACAGCCTGTTGATAAGAATGCAAACAAGGATTCTAAAATACTTATTCTTGATCACCACCCTCCACTTAGAGAGATTGATTACTGCGATACAGTAGATTATGACTATTTGGAAATAAACCCTATTTTTTATGGAATAGACGGTTCTCAGGAAGTTTGTGGAGGAGGCCTATGCTACCTTCTTGCTAAGGAGTTCGGCTTTACCGATTTAAGCTGGCTTGGAATATTGGCATCTATTGGAGACATACAAAACGGTAAAACAGGAAGATTGGAAGGATTAAACAGAACCATCCTTAAGGATGCAGAAGACGAGGGATTGGTCAATATAATCAAAAACGACTTATCATTATACGGCAGACAGACAAGGCCTTTGTTTGTTGCGTTATCCTATTTCAGCGACGTGAACTTGGAAATTACCAATGACCAGAACAGGGCATTGGATCTTTTGAAAAGACTTGGCATAAATACCAGAAATCCTGTTAATGACACATCCATCAGGTCTTGCGATTTAAGCCAACAAGACAAATTCAAATTGATTAAGGAATTAATCAACATGATAACAAGGGAAATCCCAAGCAGATACGCTATTCATGCTCCTAAATTAGTCATGGGAGAAAGCTACGAATTTGCAAATGAAGAGAAATACACTTTCCTAAGGGATGCATCTGAATTCTCCACTGCAATGAATGCATGCGTTAGAAATGGAAGGCCAGAGGTTGCATTGAAACTATTGGACTTAACCATAAGGAGAAATGAGATCTTAAGTGACAACAATATTTCAATAGACATTGAAAGCGAAAGGGCAGTTGTGCTTGATGAACTTGAAGAGATTTCAAAAGCCCATAGGTTCTATTTGGCACAGAACATTAAGAAAATTGGCGAATCTGACTCAATAGTTCAAATGAAAAATCTTCAGTATTTCGATGGTGAAGGCATAAGAAGCAATGTTGTAGGTACAATAGCGGGAATGGTTCTTAGTCAAGGAGATTGGAGAAAACCTATAATTGCATTTACACAAGTGAGTGAAGAGAATGATGATTTGAAGATTTCACTTCGTTGCTCCAAGCTGCTCGCTTATGATGGAGTTCACTTCGGAAAGATTATCAGAAAAGTGTCTCAGAGCTTAGGTGGAAACGGTGGAGGCCACGATGTCGCTTGTGGAGCTTATATCCGTAAAGACCAAAAAGAAGAATTCTTTGACATGATGAACAAGGAATTAGAAGGTAAATTGGTACTTGACTAATCCTTCAATGCCAATTTATTATTTTCAATTCTCTTTTTTTACATATACATTTATTAAGACTATTTTTACAATAAATCATTTTAAAACTATTTTTTTAAGTGAGTTTTTTTAAATAATTTATACATTCAAATAAACTTTATAAAAAAGTAAAATAAACTTTAAATATTATAAATGACAAAATAACTATTAACTGAAAATAATTAATTCTTTCAATAAAATAAATTAAGTGGTTATTATGGAGATCTTACAAAAAAGAGGAGCATTGACTCATTTTCAAATTTTAGGAGAAATCTCTAAGCAAGAACCAAATCTTAAGCAAAAGGATTTGGCTGAACGTTTAGGAATTACAATTCAAGCGGTTTCTGAAAATATCAAAACCTTGACTGAACTTGAATACATCACATCTAAAGATGGCAGAGCGCCTTATAAGATTACCCAAAAGGGAATTGCTAAAGTCAAAAAAGATGCAATTACCTTGAGGAAGTATTCTGACAGTGTTCTTGAAACCATGACCTATTACAAATCAACCTGGCCTGCAATAGCTAAGGAAGACTTGAAGGAAGGTGACGAAGTAGGTTTATACATGGAAGATGGAAGATTATACGCTTCAATCAATGCACAGACTGATGCTTATGCTGATGTAATATTGGATACTAAAAAAGGATTTGATGTTCCTTTAACCAATCTTAAAGGAATCATTGAAATCAAAGAAAGTAAAATCCTAATTATTACATTGCCTCCAATAAAACAAGGAGGATCAAGGTCTGCAGATATGGACTTGATTAAAGAAATCTATGATGGAAAATATGAAAACTATGGATTAAGCTCAATTGACAAGGTTGCAGCAATTGGAACCACTTCCCATGTAATAGCTGATGCTTTAGACATTCCAGTCGATATTGAATTTGGAGTTAGTGAAGCAGCTCAATCTGCAGTTAGAAAAGGATTGAATGTCTTGATTCTTTCAATCGGAGACATGAGCAAAAACATAGCAAAAGACTTGGAAGATGCTAATGTTCCATATCAAGTCATAGATGCTAAAATATCAAATATGGAAATTTAAGAATATATTTTCAATATATTTTTAAATTCATTTCTTTTTTTATACTATTTTATCATTACAAAAAAACTATTTTTTAAAAAATATTCTAAAGTTTAAAAAGAGTAAAAAACTATTTTTAAAAAA
>JAZNRM010000008.1:0-3348 GCA_045590695.1 Methanobrevibacter sp. | reverse complement strand
AATAATATTTAGGAAAAATTTCAAAAAAAAAAAAAATAAAAAAATTATTGCGGGGGATTGTTTTGCCACCAAAATTTTTATATACACTTTATGAGAAGCGTCTTTTAAAGGAGTTAGACCCTGAAAGGATGCCAAGACATGTAGCTATTATCATGGATGGTAATAGAAGATACTCCAAGATACAAGGAAATATGGAGGTTATCAAAGGCCATGAAATTGGTGTAGATACCTTGGAAAAGGTTCTTGACTGGAGTATTGATTTAGGAATTGAAATTGTTACCGCTTATGCCTTTTCAACAGAAAACTTCAACAGGCCTCAGAAGGAAGTTGAAGGATTGATGAATCTTTTCGTAAAGAACTTCAAGAGGATTGTAAGTCATGAAAAGATCCATAAGAATAAGGTTAGAGTAAAGGTAGTGGGCAGAACTGAACTTTTGCCTGATAGCGTTAGAGAAGCTATTATGGAAGCTGAGGAATCTACAAAGAATTATGACGAAAGACTTTTCAACTTGGCTATCGGTTATGATGGAAGATTGGAAATCGTTGATGCAATTAAGAAGATATATAAGCAAGTAGAAGATGGCGAGATTTCCATTGATGATATCGATGAAGAGTTAGTCAGCAAGAATCTTTACACAGAAGGTCTTGAAGATCCAAGCCTTATCATTAGGACAAGCGGTGAAGAAAGACTTAGTGGTTTCCTCTTATGGCAATCTTCTTACTCCGAGCTTTATTTCTGTGATAGTTTATGGCCAGAGTTAAGGAAAGTTGACTATTTAAGAGCCATTAGAGATTATCAAGCAAGAGATAGGCGTTTTGGAGTTTAAGCTCTTTAAATTAATTAATTTTTTATTCTTTTTTTCTTTTAATTTAAATTTGCTATTTATTTTTTATGATGATAATATAACACATGCAATGCATGAAAAAAAGAGTATTTGGCATTTTTTTTTAAAAAAAAGAAAAAGTATATTTGACTAATTTAAAATTAATCAAATATACAACTATTTTTATTTTTTATCCTTCTTCTGTGTATTTTTTATGAAGATAACCTAATAATATCAATCCCAATATTGAAAGCACTAGCCATATGGTTGAATTGTCAGGGATATCTTCAATATTTTTTATTTTCTTTTCGATATAATACGAATCTTTATGCATATCCTTTAGTCCATTTTTTTGGTTTGCAGATGCTGATGCACTTGCAATGCTTATGCCTGAAGTTCCAACTGTGTATCTGGTTGAATTCAGATCTCCATGCTTTGCATCTGATTTTGAAGGATTTAAATTCATTCCATTTATACCTTTGGCAGTGTTTAGTTTATTGCCGTTATCTTTTGAGATAAAGGATTTTCCATTTGTATTGTTACCAAGGCCATTGTATTTGGAACTGCCATTGGATGCAGATATTCCATTGCCTTTTTCAATCCATGATAAGTCAAAGGTTCTTACAATTGTGTAGCTTAGGTAATCCTTTAGCCAATCCGGTAGTTCATCCTCGCTCATCTCTTTTTCTGGATTGCTTCCGTTGGTATTGTATTGGATGGTATTGTTTGTTCCATATCCTCCAATTCTTGCTGCACTGTCCCCTCCTTCCCCAGCTGTTTCAAAAATATTGTACATTATTCTTGAATTGCTTGTATTTGAGGCCAATCCTTCATTCAAGCTTACAGCTATTGAGTTAGGGCTTATGATATGATTGTACTCTATATCGTATTGATGGTTTCCATGGGTGTTCTGGGAATAGCTGATTCCATAAAGGCGTGTGCCTTCTGTAAAGCCATCAGCATCAGCAACGATGATTGTATTGTTAAGTATTTTATCATCGGAGTCCTGAACTTCTATTCCTGCAACGAGTGACCAGAAATCGGTTCCGGCTTTTCCTGTAATGTTTATGAAATTGCTTATTATGTCAAGCTTTGTTGAGCCGTAGTAGTTTTCGGAATAGATTCCGATATTCGGTCCAAAGCTAAAGCTTTTGATATTGTTGTAAGCTATTTTTATGTTGTTTGCAGGTCCGGTTACCTGTATTGGGTAGGCGGTACCCATTCTGGTGCCTCCCCCTATGGTGAATATCTCAATTGTATTGTTTACGATTCTAACGTCATCCAGTCTGTATAGATCCAAACCATACAAATAGTTTATTTCACCCTTTTGTGTATTGAAATCATCAATCTTTATATCGTTGTTGCTTATTGTTGCATTGTTGCATGCATATATTAACACAGAAGATAGTGTAGGATATCTTGTAGATGCATATACTCCATGATTGATTGTGGAATAAACCTTGTTGTCTGTAAATATTAGGTTATCGCATTCTCCGGCAGCAAAGGCGGAAACCTTGTCCATCCATACGCCGCCGTAAATGCCATATCCCCAATCCACTTCACGCAAAGGAAGGTCTGCAGTTATGGCATTGTTGTAGACATATGCATCATCGCAGTAGTTCAGCATTATGCCATAGTTGTAGCCTTCATAGTCTGCGTGGCCTATGAAGTTGATTGTGTTGTTGATCAGGTTCAATCCGACATTGTCTTCGGAGTATATTCCAATTGCATTTAAATCCGTTGGACTTGTATAGTTCATGGTTATGTTGTAAACCGTGATGTTGTCCCATCCAATGTATAATCCAGCATTGTGGTTGTTTGGAAAACTTTTATCCAATACAAACTCAAGGTTTGCAAGGATAATTTCACTTCCAGTCAAGCTGAATACAGTGTTGTGGAATGTGCTGTTGATTCCAGTGATCCTTGTTTTGTTCTTGTCTATGGTCAGGATTCCCTTTTCTTCAAAGCTGCCTTCAAAGACAAGTATTGATCCGCCGTATTCAGCTTTCAAGACACCTTTGTCATCAAAATAGCTTGTTAGATTATCTGGGTTTATTATGAAGCTTTTATTTATTGAATCATCGGATGAGTCCTCTTCATTCTCACTTGATTTTGGTTCGGAATCTTTTAAATAGTTGTTTTCACTATTTGCAGATTCAATTTTGGAATCACCTGAATGCTTGTTTTCAGCATTGTCTGATTTCATTGAAGAATCTTCATCGATTTCATTCAATTCCAGTTTTAGATATTTGCTATCTTGATTGTTGGGAGCCTTTATTAAAACATTAGAAGAAGAATCGGAGTTTTGATTTATATTTTCAATAATCATTTCATTAAGCCCATTGGATTCATCATCCAAATCAACTGCAGATGCTAGATTAATGCTTAATGAAATTAGCAGGATTATTGAAAATAAGATTATGAATCTTTTTATTTTCAAAATTCCACCTTTTAATGTTTTTTATAAATTTCGGATTTTAGATTAAGCCTAAAAGTTTTCAGTTTTCAAATAAATTCATATATA
>JAZNRM010000007.1:0-2521 GCA_045590695.1 Methanobrevibacter sp. | reverse complement strand
TGGTCTTTTATTATTGTAACTAATAAAATTAGCTAAGCAAATCTTAGTTAAAGATCCAATTAGCTAATTATCATATTTATCTATTCATTACTATTCACAAAAAAATAAAAGGAGTTGAAGATCATGGCTGATGTAGAACTTAAAATCAAAGTTGCAGAAACATTATCTCAAAAAGATGTTGGTAAAAATATAGCTAAACTGGATATGGAATCCATGTTTAAACTCGGCCTAAAAGATGGGGATTTGATAGAGATTATCGGATCCAAACATACCGCAGCTATTGCAGTTGCTTCTCAATCTGATATGGAGTCTATTATAAGAATAGACGGTACTACCCGTAAGAATTCCGGAGCTTCAATTGGTGAGGAAGTTACCATTAAAAGAGCAGAAGCGAAAGAAGCTAAAAAAGTAGTGTTAGCTCCTATTGATGCAAGAATCAGACTTGGCGGTGACTTTAACAGAGCATTCAGAAACCAAGTTATGGTTCAAGGAGACTTGATCAATACCGGAATCAAAACACCTCAAAGAAAATCTGTTAGTGGTGGCTTCTTTGATGATATCTTTGATGATTTAATGAACGTTCCAGGAATTGGTGCAATGAGCCAAATCAAGTTGGCGGTTGTCAGCACAAGCCCTGGAGGTGTTGTCAAAGTTGGACCGAACACCAAGGTTGAAGTAAATGAGGAACCTGTAGACGTTTCCAAATTGGAAGGTGTCACCAACCTTGTAGATATCAGTTACGATGATATCGGTGGTTTGAAAGAGGAAGTTAAAAAAGTCAGGGAAATGATTGAAATTCCTCTTAAGAAACCGGAATTATTTGAAAAATTAGGTATCGCTCCTCCAAAAGGAGTATTGATGCATGGGCCTCCAGGTACCGGTAAGACCTTGCTTGCAAAAGCTGTAGCAAACGAAAGTGATGCTCACTTCATTGTAATCAACGGTCCTGAAATCATGAGCAAATATGTTGGTGGTTCTGAAGAAAACCTAAGGGAATTCTTTGAAGAAGCTGAAGAAAATGCTCCATCCATTATCTTTATTGATGAATTGGATGCTATTGCACCTAAACGTGAAGAAACTCAAGGTGAAGTAGAAAGAAGAACTGTTGCACAGCTATTGACCTTGATGGATGGACTTAATTCCAGAGGTCAAGTGGTTGTAATCGGTGCAACAAACAGACCTGATTCCCTTGACGGTGCACTTAGAAGACCTGGCAGGTTTGACCGTGAAATTGAGATCGGTGTTCCTGATAAAGATGAACGTAAAGAGATTATGGAAATCCACACAAGAGGAATGCCTCTTGCAGATGATGTTGACTTGGATGACTTGGCAGATACAACCCATGGATTTGTAGGTGCTGACCTTGAAGCATTGGCTAAGGAAGCAGCTATGAGAGTTGTAAGAAGAATCATACCTGATTTAGGTGCTGATGATGAAATTCCTCCAGAAGTGCTTGAAAAGCTTGTAGTAAATAAGGATGACTTCAAGTCTGCACTTAGAGAGATCCAACCATCTGCATTAAGGGAAGTCCTTGTGCAAGTTCCAAATGTCACTTGGGATGATGTCGGTGGATTGGACGAAGCTAAACAGGAATTAAAAGAAGCTGTCGAATGGCCTTTGAAATACCCAGACAAATTCAAGGAATTCGGTGTCAGACCACCAAAAGGAACCTTGCTCTATGGTATTCCTGGAACTGGAAAAACCATGCTTGCAAAAGCTGTTGCTAATGAAAGTGAAGCTAACTTCATTGCAATCAAGGGGCCTGAACTCTTGTCCAAATGGGTTGGTGAATCTGAAAAAGGTGTAAGGGAAGTCTTTAGAAAAGCAAGACAAACTGCACCTACTGTAATATTCTTTGATGAAATCGATTCAATTGCAAGTTCAAGAGGTGCTGAAGCTGGTGACTCTGGAGTAACCAAACGTGTCGTAAATCAATTGTTAACTGAAATTGACGGTCTTGAGGAATTGGAGGATGTTGCAATCATTGCAGCAACCAACAGACCTGACATCATTGATCCAGGTTTAATGAGACCTGGAAGATTTGACAGACACATTAAGGTAGATGCTCCTAATGAAGATGCAAGACTTGCGATTTTCAAAGTCCACACTAAAGACATGCCTCTTGCAAAAGATGTCAAGCTTAAGAAATTGGCTAAAAACACCGAAGGATATGTTGGGGCAGACATTGAAGCTGTATGCCGTGAAGCTGCAATGCTCGCTTTAAGAGAAAACATTGAAGCAAGCGAGGTCTCAGCTAAATTCTTCGATGAAGCTATGGATAAAGTGAAGCCAAAAACCGTAAGTGATGAAGAAGAATTGATCCAATATTACTAAGGATCAATTCCTTTATCACTTTTTTCCTCCTTAATTAATCATATTTAATCGCTCAAATCAAATAAATCATACATAAAACACAAAAACAAAACATAAAAATCAAAACATAAAACACACTATAAATCAACTTAAAACACTAAAAACACCTATAATATATGCAATGGATTAAAGAATAGAGTTTTACCTT
>JAZNRM010000006.1:0-6608 GCA_045590695.1 Methanobrevibacter sp. | reverse complement strand
TCTTTTTTTAAATCTTATTTTTATTCAAATACATTTTTTATGGTGTTTTTTGACATTTTCACTTTAAAATGATAATATCATTGTAATATCATTTTTTTATATATAAATAAAAATATAAATATTAGGTTAACTATAAAATATTATATTATAGTATGAATTTTTTAATATTTTTTAAGAATTTAGTGTGATGAAAATGGATTTGACAAAAGTAATTATAATGTTTTTAATAACCTTCTTTGCAACAGTGATATTCACATGGTTTGTAAGGAAAACCTTAAGGGATGCAGACTTGTCTGACAATCCTATAGTAAGTGAACATAGACATAAGGCAGGAACCCCTACAATGGGAGGAATAGCTTTCTTATTTGCTATTTTGCTTATTCTTTCATTATATTACAAAAACACAAATTTATTGATCATTTCTTTTATCATGCTTACCGGTGGAGTAATGGGATTGCTTGATGACCTATTAGGTCTTAGAGTAAAGGAATATCAAAAGGTAGTTAAGAATATCAGCGAATCTGTTGTTCCTATAGGACTCCTTGATTTAGGAGTTGGTGAAGAGGCAAGAATCACCACAGATAAGGCAAAAGAGCAAGTAGGCGCTTTGGTTGAGGAAGGAAAGCTTGAGATTGTTGCTGAAATCCCAATCAAATATGAGCCAAGTGAAGGAGTGAAAATCATTGTACAGCTATTGCCTGGTTTATTCTTGGCATTTACAGGTGCTGTAGCCACTTGCGGCGGATTCGAGTTAGGCCTTTTGGCGTATCCTGTTTTAATCATAGGTGTATTAGGTGCAATAAATGCAGTGAACCTTATTGACGGTATGGATGGTTTAGCTGCTGGAATAATAGCTATTGCATCATTTGCATGCTGTGTTTACGGATACATGTTTGGAAATCCTACAGCCCTTTATCCATTTGGACTCTTGACTGCAATCTGTCTTGGATTTTTGGTATTCAATAGGTATCCTGCTTCAATATTCATGGGAGACACCGGATCATTTATCTTAGGTACCGGTTATGCAGCAGCAGTGTTCCTAACTGACATGCCTTACTTTGGAGTGCTTGCATTGGCTGTGCCAATCGTCTCAACAATCATAAGCCTAATGCACAGAGCTCATATAATTACCTTGCCTGTAGAGCCTTTGCATCATACCTTGAATTACAAGGGAATTTCTGAAATCAAGATTGTTTTAAGCTATTGGCTACTTACTGTAGTTGTATGTGTGATTGGAATTTTAGGAAAACTATATCTCTTTTCATAAGATTTCAATTAACTAATTTATATTAAATTTTCAATTAAATTATCAATTATTTTTATTCTATTATTTTTATTCTTATAAACACATTAAGGGATTGAAATGTCAAAAACATATTTTTTAAATGAATTAGCGGATTCCGTATCTTCCTTAAACACTTTTTCTATCGACCAGCTTGCAGATTCCATTGGAGGAAAGATTTATGGATCAAATAGTTACAAGGCTTCAAATGGATTTACAGGAATATTTGAAACATTGAACGAAGCTCAAGAGGGAGATATTGTAATTAGGCATTGGATCAACGGCAAGGGTGTTGAAATAGCAAATGAGAAGAATGTTGCTTGCCTAATCACCTTGACTCCTAAGGAAGATGCTTTGGAAATGGCAGAAAAGCTCCAGTTTCCAGTGATTGTGGTGGATAGAATCGAATTTGCAAATGCATTTGCAATCAAATGGACAATTGACAATTTGGTTCCTGACTGTAAAAGAGTGGTGATAAGTGGTACAAACGGCAAATCCACAAGCTCCCATATGATTTATCATATCCTATCCCATGTAGGATATAATGTATTCACAAACACTGACGCTAAATCAGAATTCAACACATTGATTGACCCAATGGTTGCGAAATTGATTTCAGAAGAGGTTTTGGCAAATCAGGGAGTTGACCCAAGACTATTCAATTTCATATGTGACATTCCAAACAAGGAAGTGTTCGATTATCTTGTAATTGAAGTTTCAGAAGTGCAAGGTTGGGGAACAGACTTGATGAAAAACCATGCATTGATCATGTCTTCAGCAATTAATCCTGATGTAGGAGTGGTGACCAATGTTGCAATGGACCATATAGGCCTTGTAAACTCAATTGAAGATGTATTTGAAGAGACTTCAGGTGTAGTAAAAGCTACAAATAAAGGTGGAGTTGTCCTTAATTTTGATGATGAGAATGTTTTGAACATGAAACAGTTCTTAAATGATGGTGTTGGCGCTTACTTCACTTCAATGGAAAAAGACCTAATCGAAGAGTATGATGAAAGTATTGACAAGAAAGTCTATTTTGACAGAGATGAAAAGCAGATAATGTATAATGGAGATGCAATCTTAAGCTTTGAAGAGCTACCATTCACTGGTGAGCATTTCATTAGGAATATCCTTTCTGCAATTTCTGCATGCATTTCATTGGAGATTCCAATTGAGGATATTGTAGAGGGTGTAAAAACCTATAGGCCTTTAAGCAGAAGATTTACAAGGCTTTACGATGAGCCTATAGTCATTGATGACTTTGCACATAATCCTGATGGAATAAAGAACACCGTTAGGGCAAGCTATGACTTGGCAGAGCAATTGGATAAGAAGGACTTGTATATTGCCTGTGCAATCAGAGGTTCTCGTGGAGAGACCGTGAATGGACTCAATTCAGAGGCTTTGGCAGAAGTGATTAAGGAATTGCGCCACAGAAATGATGACTTGATTGAAAAGGATCCAAATGCTAAGAAAAGAAAGATTTACTTAACACTATCCTCAAGCGTTGATTTGGTTGACCATTTGAATTTTGTGGAAGAATTTGAAAAGAACATATTCTTTGCCAAATTGGATGAAAAGCACATCAAATACAATCATTTTGAAAAATTGTATGATGCTTTAGGATACATTATGGAAACTGCAGACAAGGATGATGTTGTATTGTTGATTGGTGCACAAGGTATGGATCCTGCATCAGATGTCTTAAAGGACATTTTAGGATATTAAGTAGAATTTTTATTTCATTGTAATTCTTATTAATTTATTATTTTTATTTAACGAGTTGTTTGTATGAGTGAATTTTGTTTTAGTTTCTTGGAAAATCAGTTTAGAGACATTTACTTAGACTGTGCCAGGATGGATAAGAATCTCATTGAAGGAGATGGAGTTGAAGCTATTCTGATTGCTGGAAGAATAGCTGAAAAGATTACTAAGGCAATTTTCGTTTATGAAGGAATCAAGGATGATGAAAACAGCCAGTATAAAAGGGTTGAAAAGTTGAATAAGGCCAATATTTTGCCAAATAACATAAAGAATGACTTTTCAAAGCTTAGAAGATTGAGAAATGATGTTTATCACAATACATTAAACAGTGATGGAACTGGTGGATTCAGACCATCACAGCAAACAAATAAACCTTATGTGCAGAATGGTGGTTTAAGGGATTATAAAACAGGGTTTAATGAAGTCAAGGATGATTTTTCATTAACTAATGATGAGGAAATCATAAATCAATCCACCAATCCCCTTTTATCCAAAAGCCCTTCAAATGATATTAGCGGAGAGCTTCAGGCTGCAAGTGAAGCCCATAAGATCATCTTCAATATCTGTGTCTGGTTCTATGTAAACTATTCCGGTGACAAAGACTTCATAAGACCTAAATACAAGCTTAGCAGAAGAACTCAGGATGCAGACTTCTTGATTAGGCTCAAGTCAGCAATCAATGATGGCAAGGATTTCATCAGACTTAGGCAATCCAGTCCAAACAATGAAATAATACAAATACTTAATGAATTGTACATTCCTAAGGCAAAAGAGGAAAAGGATGAAAATCTTGTTTATGGAATAAACAATCAGGAAATAAAGATAAGACAACCTGATGTTCCGTATTCACAATGCTTGGGAATTTCCTATGACGATAATCTTTTCATGTGGAAAGCAGAGCATGGAGATAAGGAATTGGGATTATACCAATCATCTAAAGAGGCTTTTGAAGCAAGGGAAATTTATATCAGTTCAATTCCAATGCCTAGAAAGATAGGCGGTGCATATTCAAAGGCAAGAGGAATCTCATTCAGCAAAATACAGAAGTTATGGTCTGCAAGTGTTAAGGGACAGATAATATCTTACCACTCAACTGAGAATGAGGCAATCAAGGCAAGAAAGGATTATTTGAAGGAAAACGATTTGGTTGATGTTAAGGTCAAAGGTGGCTATAAGACCATCACCCTTGAGGAAAGGGATAAGCTAAGGGCTAAAGCTAAAGAGAATGCTAAAAAGACAAAAAGTTCCATGCCTATCAAGTCAATCGATTCAAAGTCAAGCATAAAGAAGGAAATTGCTAAAAGTGATAAATCTGCTAAAAAATCTAAATTGGATTATGCTAAAGAATTTAAGAAAGATGCTGAAAAAAATAAAGTTAAGGTTGAAAGCGGAAATAAGGTTTCATCTCAAAAGGCCAAAAAGAAGGTTAAGGTTAGCGGTGGAGCTAAGGTTTCCAAGTCCAAAAAATCCGAGTCAACATTAAGTCAGAAAAAATCCTCTAAGTATGAAGGTGTTTTCTATGAGGAAGGATTGTTCATGTGGAGTGCTGAAGTTGATGGCAAGCATTTAGGTTTATTCCCAACTGAAGAAGAGGCTCATGAAAAAAGAGCTGAATACATTAAAAACAGATCTTGAATTAAGGAGATGAAAACATGATGTCTAATTTTAAGTATTGTCCAATGTGTGGAACACAAAGAGAAGATGGAAGTCAATTTTGCAAAAATTGCAATTTTGAATTTTTAGTTGGAAAGTATGTTAAGTTAGATGATGAAAAGTCTTCTCAAGATGAAAATATTGAAGTTGAAAAAGTCTCTCAGGAAGAGTTTGTTGAATCAAATGAAATGTTAAGACAAACTAAGAATAAAATTAATTGTTGTATTGCCAAGTACCTAAATTATGAATTGACTAATCAATATAATGAAACTTATGAAGAAAACATTAATATTAGCGTAACTGAGTACATATCTCACAGTTCAAAAGGGTCATTTGATGACATTTTTGAAAAAGTGTATCTTGAAAAATTTGAAAATTTGATTCATGATGAAAAATTTGTAGATTCAAAAAATATTTTCATTCAATGGATTGGTGAAAATCGAGGTCACTTGCCAGGCATGGTATTGAATCAATACAAAGTTCCAATTCAATCAAACATTGATAGTTTGAAAAATGTAATTTCATTGGATATGGTTGATAGTGATGAGAATGAAAAATTCAAAGATCTATTGAATGAATATTTGGATTTTGAAAAGGAGTTTTTAGAAAATTTAATTTAATTATTTTTATTTTTAAAAAAAGAAATTATGATAGAAAGAAATTATTTTCTATCAATTAATAATTCACCAGCTACTCCAATGCTTTCTGGAGGTAAAGCTTCAACTAAAACAGTGATTGCTTCAATTGGCAAATTGTATGCTTCAGCTACAGTTTCACTTACTTTTTTTACCATTTCTCTTCTATTTTCTACACTTATGTTTGGGTTTCCTACAATTGTTACAACAGGCATTATTTCACATCCTTTTTTAGTTAGTTAATTCTATTCCTTTTATTATAGATATTATTTTTCTTTCCTTGGTTATTTTATATATTCTAATTTTCATATTCTTACAAACTTGTTATAAAATTTAAATTGCTTTAAGAGATTCTATTCAATTAATAAAATTTATATGAACTTAAAAAATTGATTAAAGACTGTAAAATTATTTATATTAAGAATAAAAAGATTTAAATAGTTTATAGTTAAAAATACAACTATAAATTATTTTTCGGTGATTCAAATTTCAGATAAATTCTATGACAAGGCATTTAAATTGCAAAGCATTAAGCATTTTGAGAGCTTATGCTTTAATTGTGGCATTTTTATTGAATTTGATCACTTCATAAATTCAGAATTGGTTGATGATGGGGGAACTACATATCATATGGATATTGCATTCGCGGATAAGAGGGGATTCATTGCAATAGTTGAATTCCAAAGTTCTGTAGTAACTGAAGATGATGTTGACAGATTTATGAAATATGCAGTTTTGACTCATCTTCGAGAAGGTAAAAATGTGCATATTTACGTTATTAGCACTGTAGAAGAACATGACAGAGTAATTAGACGAAAATGGAATTTATTTAACGAGTTTACTATTTATATTAAATCGTTAAAGTCTATTGATGGAAATAAAACTTTAAATAGGATAAAACAAAGAATAAAGAATAATGAAGTAAATAATGAGGATATTGCTGATTTAGAAACAATTATTTTCATGAAGTCTGAGAAATCGGTAGTCGAATTATTATGGGAAATTGCAACTTTAGTAAATAGTATAGAAAATATAGATGGAAATGAATTATATGATCTGAAAATGTTTTTAGAGATGTATGTAAGAAAATTTGTTGAAGATGAGTATGAGGCACAAAAGCTAATGGAGCTGATTGAAATGAAAAAGGATTTGTATCATAGAACTGTCGACACTATTATGAGTCGAGGTGAAGCTAAAATTATAAATAATTTATTGGAAAATGGTTTTACTTTAGATGAGATATGTGCTATGGTTAATTTAGAAAGTCGGAGGCC
>JAZNRM010000005.1:0-1567 GCA_045590695.1 Methanobrevibacter sp. | reverse complement strand
CTTCTGGAAATTATCCACCATAGGCTGAATGTATTCTGAAATGCTATCTGCATAAAAATAACCTAAGAGAAGTGGAATCACAAACAGTAATGTTGAAAACAATAAAAGCCATTTGTTATTTGAAAATGCTGATTTTGTCTCTTCCTTAGCTATTTTTAAATAATGTTTAATATCCATAAAAATACCTTCAGATGTTAATTAATATCTATTTTTACTAATTGGCCTAATCAAACAATGATTCAGCAATCTCTACGGATTCCTCTTGCTTTACCTTTAAGTCTTCAAAGAAATCTTTCATGAGCTCTGCAGCGTGAACCTTACAATGACCACATAATAGCTCACCATTCATGCATTCCTCACGAATCTTTTCAAGCTCCTTATCATCATCAACCAAATGATAAACAAGCATTTCATAGATTACACATTCATCAGGCCTTCCGCCTAACTCCTTTTGCTCGTCAAGAGTTTCTCTTCCACCTGTTTTAGATGATTTGACTTTTTTCTCAGCTTGCTTAGGAGTTTCATTCAAGTAGATTGCAGTGTTTGGCTTGCTGCTTGACATCTTGTCTCCAGTAAGACCTGTCAAGAACCTATGATAAGTGGAAGCAGGAGCTAAAAATCCATATTCCTCATTCAATTTAGCTGCAATGTCTCTAGTCAATCTTAAGTGAGGGTCCTGGTCTACACCTACAGGAACAACAACCTGTTTTGGTCCTCCGAATTCCTCAGTTTGAGGAAGCAAAATGTCTGCAACCTGAACTAAAGGAACGTATAGATGTGCAATGTTAGTGCTTGCATTAAATCCATAAATTGCATGCATATTGTTGAAATTGACCCTTTTTGCAATCTTGAATGTCAAGTCATTCAAGGTTTTGTTTTGGGACTGGAGATAAACATTTATATTATCAGCAGTTAAGTCAAGACCTAAAGCAATGTAATTAGCCAAATACTCATTGATAGCTATTTCCTTTGCCTTTTCAAAACTGATTCCCCTTGCAGCATATGATTCCATATCTGCAATAGACAAGGATAATGAAGCGCCTTTTTCAAAATACCATTTCAATTGGTCAATGACCATCTTATGGCCAATGTGCATCTGGCCACTTGGCATCATTCCAGTCATTACTGCAAAGTCCTTCTTGCCATTGATTAATGGAACCAATTTATCAAAGTCCCTATGGCCAAAAATAACTCCTCTTTTCATCAATCTTGCAGGATCTTCAATCTTTCCTATAAGTTCTGAAAAGTCTTTTATACCAAACTGATTAACTAATTTATCATAATCTACTATAGATGAGCCCCATGGATCAATCAAAAAATCACCTTAAATATAATATCTTTGCTTAAATTGAATAATTGAATAATAATTATTATGTTTTTTATTGTAAGTATTTAAATAATTATACGCATTTTTAATTAAAATTATTTAAAATTTTTATCTGAAAATTTATAATAATTATAGCATTAATTTTGGTTTTAATTTATTTTTAATTATAATTTTAATTCTAATTAATATGCTATTAATTAAATATGATTTACAAGTTAATAAAAATAAGTAATAAAAATA
>JAZNRM010000004.1:0-2327 GCA_045590695.1 Methanobrevibacter sp. | reverse complement strand
CTATTTTATATAATATGATTTTCTTAAATAAATATGTAGATTAGATTTTTTTATTTATCTAATTTATAATATATTATAAATTAAAAATATTTGGTGTAAATATGAATAAAAAAATAGGAATTATATTAGGAGCTGCATTATTAGTCTTCTTATTAATCGGTGCTTCCAGCGCAGGTTGGTTTGATTTCTTAGGTGATGATGCATCTGCTGATAATGACGACAGCACTTTAGTTGTTGGTTTTGATGCAGAATTCCCTCCATATGGTTACAAAGATGACAGTGGGGAATATGTAGGATTTGACTTAGACTTAGCTCAAGAGGTTTGTGATAGAAACGGTTGGACATTAGTAAAACAACCTATAGACTGGGATGCTAAAGACAGTGAATTAGACTCTGGTTCTATCGACTGTATTTGGAACGGATTTACCATCAACGGTAGAGAAGACGACTACACCTGGTCTGAACCTTACATTGACAACAAACAAGTTATTGTTGTAAAAACCGATTCCGGTATCGATGATTTAGATGATTTAGAAGGTAAAATTGTAGAAACCCAAAAAGACTCTTCTGCATTAGCAGCACTTGAAGGAGATCAAAAACCTTTAGCTGACACCTTTGATTCATTAACTCAAATTGCTGACTATAACACTGCATTCATGGACTTAGAATCTGGTGCTTGTGACGCAGTTGCAATCGATATTGGTGTAGCTCAATACCAAATCAGCCAAAAAGGCAGTGACCAATACAAAATATTAGATGAAGAAATCTCTTCTGAACAATATGGTGTAGGTTTCAAAAAAGGTAATGATGAGTTAAAAGACCAAATCCAAGCTACTTTAGACGAAATGTTTGAAGATGGAACCGTTGAAAAAATCGCACAAAAATACGATGAATTCGGTGTTCCAGGTTCTCTCATTACTAAATAAATTAATTCTTAGTTTATGCATAATTTATTATGTATAAACTTTTTTTATTCTTTAATTTAATAATTTTAAATAAATTATTTAAAACAAGCTATTTTTGTTTGAATATTATTTAAATAATTTATTTAAGTTTATTATCTTTATTTTGGAGAATGTTAAATGTTATTAAGTAAAATTTTAGAAGAATTATTATGGGGTATGGGAACCTCCATTGAAATATTCTTACTTACATTGCTATTTTCAATTCCTCTGGGTTTAGCTGTTGCTGCAGGAAGAATGAGCAGCTTCAAGCCATTGCAATTGTTAATGAAAGCGTATATTTCAATTATGAGAGGTACTCCATTGATGCTGCAATTGATTGTGGTGTTCTTTGGACCATACTATATTTTCGGAATGACTCTCTCAAGAGATTTCAGGATGATTGCAGTTATCATTGCATTTACCATTAACTATGCAGCATACTTTGCAGAGATTTTCCGTGGAGGAATTGAGTCCATTCCAAATGGACAGTATGAAGCTGCACAGGTCTTGGGTTACAATAGGTTAGAGACATTCTTCATCATTGTATTGCCTCAAGTAGTGAAAATTGTGCTTCCTTCAATTACCAATGAGGTCATCACTCTTGTAAAGGACACTTCACTTTCATTCGTGCTTGCTATTCCGGAAATGTTCACTGTTGCAAAACAGATTGCAGCAGCTGAAGCGTCCATTTCAGCATTGCTGATTGCAGGTGGATTCTATTATCTGTTCAATGCACTTGTAGCATTTATAATGGAACGTTTCGAGAAAAGATTGGATTATTACGACACTTAGGAGAGATATCATGAGTTTATTGGAAGTTAAAAATCTAAAGAAAAGTTTTGGAGACAATGTAGTATTAAAGGATATCTCTTTTAATGTTGAAAAGGGAGAAGTATTGTCCATTATCGGACCATCAGGATCAGGTAAGTCTACATTGCTCAGATGCATTACAGATTTGGAAACTGAAGACAGCGGTGACATCAATTTTGATGGAACCTTCGGTTTGGTGTTCCAGAATTTCAACTTGTTCCCTCATCATTCTGTAATGAAGAATATTGCCAATGCACCTATAAGGGTTCAAAAAAGAGACAAGGATGAAGTTTACGCTCATGCAAGAGATCTTCTTAAAAAGATGGGATTGTCAGATAAGGAAGATGCATATCCTTCTGAACTCTCTGGTGGGCAACAGCAAAGGGTATCAATTGCAAGGGCACTTTGTATGGATCCTGACATTCTGTTCTTTGATGAACCTACTTCTGCACTTGACCCAGAGCTTACAGGTGAGATTTTGCAGGTAATCAAGGATTTGGCTGCAGAGCATATGACAATGGTAATTGTTACTCACGAGATGAACTTTGCTCGTAATGTGTCTGATAACAATAT
>JAZNRM010000003.1:0-6733 GCA_045590695.1 Methanobrevibacter sp. | reverse complement strand
AACAAAAAATAACTAACTAAAACTAAAAAAATACAAAAGACATAAAGAGTTGATAAAAAAATGCAATATTATACAAGTCCTTTCAACAAGGAAGAGGAATACAAATTCCCAAAAGATATTACAATTTATGATACAACTTTAAGAGATGGGGAACAGACTCCAGGAGTATGTTTCTCACTGGATGACAAATTGGAAATAGCTAGAAAGCTTGATCAATTAAGAATCCATCAAATTGAAGCGGGATTCCCAATCGTCTCAGACAGAGAAGCAGCTGCAGTCAAGGCAATAGCTAACGAAGGATTGGATGCTGAAATCATCTGTTTGGCAAGAACCAAAAAAGGAGACATTGACAGAGCTCTTGACTGCGATGTGGATGGAATCATCACATTTATGGGAACTTCCGACATTCATTTGGAACATAAGATGCATATCAAAAGACAGGAAGCATTGAACATCTGCATGAAATCAATTGAATATGCAAAAGACCATGGATTGTTTGTGGCATTTTCAGCAGAAGATGCAACAAGAACCGACTTGGACTTCTTGAAAAGAGTTTACTCAAAAGCAGAAAGCTATGGTGCAGACAGAGTGCACATTGCAGATACCGTTGGAGCAATCACTCCACAAGGAATCACCTTCCTAATCAAGGAACTTAGAAAAGTTACTGATGTTCAAATAGCTATGCACTGTCATAATGACTTTGGATTGGCTGTAATAAACTCAATTTATGGATTGCTCGCAGGAGGAAGTGCTGTTTCAACAACCGTTAACGGTATTGGTGAAAGAGCAGGAAACGCTTCCCTTGAAGAGTTGATCATGTCTTTAAAATTGTTATATGGTAAGGACTTAGGCTTCAAGACAAAATACATTCAAGAGTTATCCGAATTGGTATCCAAGAAAACAGGATTGGATATTCCATACAACAAGCCAATTGTAGGTAAGAATGTATTTAGACATGAATCCGGAATTCATGTGGATGCAGTTATCGAAGAGCCTCTTACCTATGAACCTTATTTACCTGAACTCGTTGGTCAAAGAAGACAATTGGTTTTAGGAAAACATTCCGGTTGCAGAGCTGTCAAGGCAAAACTTGACGAATGTGGATTTAAAGTAACCAATGACCAACTTTGCCAAATCGTGAAAAAGGTAAAAGAAAGCAGAGAAGAAGGAAAATACATTGACGATGATGTATTTAAAGACATTGTAAGAAGCATTGATTCAAATTATGTTGATTTATAAATAATCAACATTTCTTTTTTTATTTTTTAATTATTTTCCTAAAATCTAATTTAACTAATCATACTTTTTAAACTTATTTTTAAACTTATTTCTAAACTTATTTCTAAACTTATTTTTAACCTATTGAAATTGAGATTAATATAAATAAATTTATAAATCTAATGGATTAAATTATAAAAATAGATATAAAATTAAATTAATTAAATTAAAGATATTGATAAATTTTTAGGAGATTAACTTTGAATATTTCAGAAAAAATATTATCTCAGAAAATAGGCCGTGAAGTCATTCCTGGAGAAATAATCGAAGTGGATGTTGATTTGGCAATGTCCCACGATGGAACTTCACCTCCTGCAATAAAAACCTTTGAGAAAATAAGCGATAAGGTATGGGACAATGAAAAGATAGTCATTGTCTTTGACCATAATGTACCTGCAAACACCATAGGATCTGCAGAGTTTCAAAAGGTTGCTAGAAACTTCATTAAAACTCAAGGAATTAAGAATCATTACATTCATGGAGAAGGAATCTGCCATCAGGTGCTTCCTGAAAAAGGGCATGTTGAGCCTGGAAAAATCATAGTTGGTGCAGACTCACATACATGTACTTATGGAGCATTCGGAGCATTTTCCACTGGAATGGGTGCTACTGATTTAGCTATGGTATATGCCACTGGAAAGACATGGTTCATGGTTCCTGAATCCTTCAAGATAGAAGTTGAAGGGAAATTGAATCAGGGCATCACTTCAAAGGACTTGATTTTGAATATCATTGGAGAGATTGGAATAGCTGGAGCTACCTATAAGACTGCAGAATTCCGTGGAGAGACAATCGACAATCTGGATGTTGAAAGCAGAATGACCATGACAAACATGGCTATAGAGATGGGTGCAAAAAACGGAATTATGGAACCTAATAAGTCCACAATTGAATATGTTTGCGAAAGAACCGGCAAAACAAAGGACCAATTGAATATCCTTAAATCCGATGCAGATTCAATTTACGAAAAGGAATTCCTGTTTAATGTGGATGATATGGAAGCTCAAATAGCTTGTCCTAATGATGTGGATAATGTAAAGCCATTGTCACAAGTTGCTGGAACCCATATTGACCAAGGTTTCATTGGTTCATGCACAAATGGAAGATTATCTGACCTTGCACAAGCAGCAGCTGTCCTTGAAGGAAAGCAAGTTCACGATGATGTCAGATTAATCATCATACCTGCATCAAAGGAAATATATCAAAAGGCAATGGATTTAGGATACATTAAAACATTCTTGGATGCAGGAGCTATGGTATCCAACCCTGGTTGCGGACCATGTTTAGGTGGACATATGGGAGTATTGTCTGAAGGTGAAACAAGCATTTCCTCTACAAACAGAAACTTCAAAGGAAGAATGGGAGATCCAAATTCCTCTGTATATTTAGCTAATGCAGGAGTTGTGGCAGCATCTGCAGTTTCAGGATTTATTGAAAACCCTGAAAACTTATAAATCCACAAATTAAAATCATGATTTAAATCCATAATTTTTATTAAAATAATTAAATCAACAACAGGGAGACCCAATATGTCAAAAACTACTGACAATAACATTAATGTGAGATTAATTGAGAAAATCAATGCTGTTGAAGAGAAATACAATAAGCAGTTCTCAAACACTCAAAAAATCCTATTGACAACTGATGGTTCAATTACAGCAATCCTTGATGTATTATATGGAAAAATTGATTTGAAAACCTTGGAACAGCATTTTGAAGAGGCAACTGCAGAGAGTGCACCTTTGGTTAATGTTGATGTTGGAGATGAAGTGAATTATAGGGAAATCGTAATGCATAAGGACGATAATCCTTTGATTTATGCAGTTTCCTACATACCTCTAAAAAGATTGACACCGGAAATCAAGAACGACTTAATCAGAGCAGACACTCCTATTGGAAGGATATTGAAAAACTACAATGTCGAATCCAGAAGGGAGATAAATGTTATTCAGATAGAAAAAGCATCGGATAAGCTTAAAGAGCTTTATAATACTGAAGAGGATTTCCTAACACGTGATTACACTATAATAAACAATGGTGAAATTCTAATGTGGATTAAGGAATTCTTCCCAATAAATTACTTTACTGAAATATAAGTTGCAGAAATATAGAGCATGAAAAATAATTTAAACCATAAATAGTTAACTAAACATGAAAAATAGTTTTCAAATGCTCTATTTCATAAAACAAATATATTTACAATGTCTAAAATAAAAATAAAAGAATTTAAGAGAAAATTAGGTGGATGATATGGGAGTAAAATTCAAGGACATAGTTTCCCCAGATGAAATTAGTCTAAAAGACTTGGAAGGAAGAACTGTAGCAATTGATGCATACAACACAATTTACCAGTTTTTATCAGGCATTCGTCAAAGGGATGGAAGTCCTTTAATGGATCAAAACGGTAATGTAACCTCCCATTTAAGTGGAATCCTTTACAGAACTGCAGCCATAGTTGATAAGGGAATTAAGCCAATTTACGTTTTTGATGGAGACAGTTCAGAGCATAAGGCAAAAACCCTTGAACAGAGAAGGGCAATCAAGGAAGAGGCAATGGAAAAATGGGAAGAAGCTAAAGCTGCAGGAAACATTGAAGAAGCAAGGAAATTTGCTATAAGAACTTCCAGAATGTCCCCTTATATCCTTGAATCCTCTAAAAAATTGCTTGATTATATGGGAATCCCTTATGTGCAAGCTGAAGGAGAAGGTGAAGCACAAGGTGCATACATGGTAGAGAAAGGAGATGCATGGGCTGTAGCTTCACAGGATTATGACTGTTTGCTATTCGGTGCACCACGTATTGTAAGGAACCTCACCTTAAGCGGAGGATTATCAAACCTTGAATACTTGGAACTTGAAAAGGTCTTGAATGATATAGACCTTACAAGAGAACAGCTAATCGATGTGGCATTGATGGTAGGAACAGACTTCAATGAAGGAATCCATGGAATCGGTGCAAAAACAGGACTTAAGCTAATCAGAAACAACAGTTTAGAAGACATTTTAGTTCAAAAGGGGATCACAGAAGTGGAAGTGGAACCTGATGAGCTTAGGGATATCTTCTTAAAGCATGATGTGAACACTGATTACGAAATCAAGTTCAAGAGTGCAAAAAAAGACAAGCTTGTTGAATTCATGTGTGAAGAGCATGGATTTTCAGAAAGCAGAGTCTTGAATGTTACAGAAAAACTAAAGAAACTAAGTTCAACTCAAAAAAGCTTGGAAGATTGGTTCTGAACCTTTCTTCATTTTACTATTTTTAAAAAAAACTATTTTTAATATCTTGGAAAATCCAATCCATAAATTATTTTTACATATTTTAAGGCAAGATCTGCCTGTTTTTTATAATCTTTTAAAACTCTTTTTTCAAAATCATTCCTATTCTTGCTTAAAGTAATGAGTCTTAAAAAGGACATGTATTCCTTAACGGATAAATTGTAATCATAATCATATTTTTCAAAGAGTTCCTCATCACTGAGTTTTAGGTCTTCACCTCTAAAGGAAGGAAACTCCAAAGTTTGGCAAATATTTTCCTTAGTGAAATGGTTTCTTCGTATTAAAGGAGAAACTGAACTGCATAAAACATACTGCCCGCAATCAATCAATGGTGGAATCCCTTGATTGTCAAGCCTTTCCAAACTTGTCAATTTCTTAAAATGCCTTATATTGTAGGAATGAAGCTCTGTATAGAAATCTGGCTTGTAATAGTCTATCAAATCCAATATTTTCTTGCCTTGTTCAGATTGATAAAATTCCCTATGGATTGTAGAGATATATGGGGTTTTGTCAAAATTGTAGATATAGATCTGACCGCTTGAAAAGTCATCATTGGATAAAAGCTTAATCAATGGCAAAACATCCTTGCCTTCATCACCATGAACCCCTCCAATGAATAATTTTGTAGGGCCTTCTCCATTATCAATATAGCGAAAATAAGACATAATAATCAAAAATAATCAATTGTAAAAATTATGAAAAGAATAAGAATAAAATAAAAATCTAAAAAATATTTAAAAATAAAATAGAATGATTAAAGAGAATTAGGTTCCTTCTCTCCAATCGGATAAGTAATCTTTTTGACGTTCTGACAAATCGTCAATTTCAATACCCATAGCTTTAAGCTTTAACCTTGCAACATCATCGTCAATGCTGTCAGGAGCTTTTTCAACTCCTAAAGTCAAGTCATTTTCAACGATGTATTTTGCAGATAAAGCCTGAACAGCAAAACTCATATCCATGATTTCTGCTGGGTGTCCTTGACCTCTTGCTGCTGCAAGGTTTACAAGTCTTCCATCTGCTAAAAGATAGATTTTTCTGCCATCCTTCATGGTAAACATTTCAATGCTTTCCCTTACCTCTTCACAACTTACAGATTGAGCCTCAAGGTCTTGTCTGTTGATTTCCACATTGAAATGTCCAGAGTTGGATAACATACATCCGTCTTTCATGTACTTGAAGTCATCTCCATGGATAATGTCAATGTTACCGGTTACAGTTACAACAAGGTCTGCTATTTTTACAGCTTCTCTTATTTTCATTACTCTGTAACCATCCATTCTTGCTTCAAGCGCTCTGATTGGGTCAACTTCAGTTACAATGACATTTGCACCAAGTCCTGCTGCACGGGATGCTACTCCACGACCACACCATCCGTAACCGCAGACAACTACATTCTTACCTGCAATCAACATGTTGGTGGTTCCCATAATTGCATCAAGGGAAGATTGGCCAGTACCATAACGGTTGTCAAACAAGTATTTGGTATAAGCATCATTTACTGCAATAACTGGGAACTTAAGAGCTCCATCAGCATGCATAGCTTCCAATCTGTGAACACCAGTGGTTGTTTCTTCACAAGCACCTTTGATGTTTGCCAATAGTTCAGGACGTTTTTCATGAAGGTACATGATCATATCTGCACCATCATCAATGATTACATCCGGCTTGTGGGACAATACATTGTCAATAGCTTCGTAGTATTCCTCATCGGTCTGTTCTCTCCAACCGTAGATATTCAATCCGAGGGCAGCTGCACCAGCTGCTGCATCATCATGGGTTGAAAGAGGATTACAACCGGTCATAGCCACTTCCGCTCCACCAGCTTGTAAAGTCAAACCTAAGTTGACGGTTTTAGGTTCCAAGTGTAAGCATGATCCAATGGTAATTCCTTCAAAAGGCTTTTCTTCTTCAAATTGTTTTTTAATGTGTTCAAGAACAGGCATATGTTTTTGAACCCATTTGATTTTTCTAATCCCTTCATCAGCAAGGGACATGTCTTTAACATTACTCATAAATATCACGTGAAAAATTCATTTAATAAATCAATAATTATTCATTATAATTTATTAATTTCAATATAAATATTAATTGTGTTTTTTACAATATAAGATTTGCTAAACCAAAAATATATAAAGCATAACAAACATAACTTTTAATACTGTCTGATGCCGGGGTG
>JAZNRM010000002.1:0-12065 GCA_045590695.1 Methanobrevibacter sp. | reverse complement strand
GAAATTATGAAGATGAAATTTAAGGAAATAAGCATTATATTTTCATTATTATTTATTTTATTGATTTCATTGGCAGTTGTTTCTGCTGAAGAGATTTCAGATTCTGAAAATCTGTCTTTGTATGATAATTCAGAATCCATAAATAATGAATATGATAACGATTTTAATTTAGAAGCTGTTGAATCTGATTCTGCAAGTCAAGTATCAGATCTAAATGAAGAGAATTCAAATCTTGTGGGAACAAGTTCTCCAGAAACAGACATTTCACAAGTATCTGATGAAATATTAAGTCAGAATCCGGAAAGCAGCAATATAATCAGTGCTGAAAGCAATGGTTATTCAATTTCCGTAAAAAATATTTCCGCTAATGAAGGAACTACTGTAAATATCGTTGCAAATGTATATAAAGACAATAATCCTGTATCTGGTGGCTATGTGTTCTTTGGACTATGGACAGCTAATGGAACCTCTATTCGGGAATATGCAAACATTAGCAATGGTCAGGCAGTATTGAGCATTAAATTGCCTAAGACTTCTGAACTTTCTGCATACAATTGGATTTGCGGAGCTTATTACTATGAAAGAGAGGAGGATTTAAAGACAAATGCTACTTTTTTAGTTCAGATAAAGAAAATTTATTCAACTGAAATATTGGCAAGCAATATTTTAGGTAAAATGGGTAAAAAGGTCACTCTTGTTGCATATGTCTATGATGAGGATGGATATAAAGTCAATGTAGGTACAGTTACATTTACTGTAAACGGCAAATCCTATAAAGTGGCTGTAAAAAACGGAAAAGCTCCAAAGACCATCACTTCCCCATTTGTAGGAATTTATAATATTAAAGTAGCATACAAAGGTGTCGATAATTATAAATCCAGCAAAGGCAGCTTTAAATTAGGTTCAGATTTAAGAATCAAGACCGTTTACTATAAGACTATGAGTGTTAAAAAAGGAGCTAAAAAATATTTTAAAATGACTTTAACTAATTATTTCACTAATAAACGTTTGAAATACTTTAAAATGAAATTAAAAGTTAAAATCAATAAGAAAACTTGGAAAACCTACACCGTTAAATCTAATTCTAAAGGAATCATAAAATGGTCCACTAAAAAATTAGCTAGAGGTACCCACAGCGTTAAAATTAAGTCTGCATATAAAAACTTTTCATTTAATTTGAAATCAAAAATAATTGTCAGATAAACATTTTATCGCTTAGGATTTTTCTTTAAAATTTCTTTTTTCTTTTATTTTTATTACTTTTTTATTCTTTATTACTTTTTCCTTCTTTTCTTTTTCACTTTTCTATTTTCTATCCTTTTCATTTTTTCTATTCTAGCATTCTATTTTCATAGATTCTATTAACTTTTCAAAATCTATATATGCTTATATGAATAAAGTATTACTTAGTAAATAGGGAGGTGTAATTGTGGTATTTTGTCCTAATTGTGGGGCGGAAAATGCAGATTCCGCAAAGTTCTGTAAGCAATGCGGTCATGCATTAGGCGCAAATCGTCCAATAAAAGACAATTATGTAAATACTGGAATTGATCCATCTGCTAGACCAAATGACAACTCAAATTTAAGTTCCAGCAATAATTCAAATTCCAAATCAGACAATAAAAACTTAATTATAATCTGCTTGACTATTGTAATCTGTGCACTTTTAATTGCAGGTGCTATGGTAATGTTTTCAAGTAACAATGCCAATGATGATTCTGATGCTCTTTCAGATTCTGCATCATTGAATTCAGATTCTGTCAATAATGCTTCTGATATGGAAACAAGCACTCAAACTACTCAAGAATCTTATCCAACCATTCAAAGCGGTAGCTTCTCAACAGGAAGTTCAGCCTCAGATAAGACATATTGTAATGTATATGTAGGATCTGAGCATGCTGGAGAGAAAGTGAAAATAAGCGTATTGTACAGTTATAATGGATATGCATTGAATCAAGGAAAAGTTGTTCCTAAGACTGTAAGCAGTGATGGTTACGTCAAAGTGGCAAGTGCAAGTGCATTGGATTACTATCCTGATGATGCTTATATTACCTTATATGACAATGAGGGTAATGTTTTAGATACAAAAGAAATTTATTTGAATACAAATAGTGGAAAACAAACATTCTAATTGATTTAGGGGAAAATATGAAATGTCCAATTTGCGGATGCGAGAATCCGGATGACTATAAGTTTTGTCATGATTGTGGAAGTCCTTTGAACTTTACAGAATCAATTGATGACTTAACTGGTGAATTGAATAATTTAGATGATTTTCCATCTTTAGACAGCAAAAAACTAATCATAATAGGCTATATAATAGCTGTTCTATTTGGTTGGGGAAGTTTTATTCTTAGCTTCTTCTTGGGTTCATATGGATTTATAGGATTCATTGGACTGTTTTTCCCAGGTTTTATGCTAAACAGTAAGGATCCAAATATTAGAAAGCATGCATACATCCAATTGGCAATAATGCTAATTGGAATTATTTGCACTGTTATGTTTTTATTTAGATGGTTTTAAGAACTGATTGATATGAATAAGAAAATTAAAATGGCATTGTATATTATCTTAGCTTTGATTATATTCGTCGGATGTATTAGCATATGGTATGTGAATAATTATTCTCATGCAGACGCCAGTGCAAATGCTCTTTTGAATGGAACAGAGAATGTATCCGTTGAAAAAGTGGATAATGGTTTATTTTTGGATGGTCCTGGAAATGACAGTGCATTGATCTTTTATCCAGGTGCAAAAATTGAATACACTTCTTATCTTCCTTTGTTTATGGATTTGGCGAATGATGGAGTGGATTGCTTTATAGTGGAAATGCCTGGTAATTTGGCCTTTTTAGGAGGCAACAGTGCCGATTCAATCATAGCCAATGGCAATTATTCCTATGATGAGTGGTACATTTCAGGCCATTCCTTAGGTGGAGTTATGGCTTCTTCCTATGCAGTTACCCATAAAGATGAAATCGATGGTTTGATACTTCTTGCATCTTATTCAGTAGATGATTTGGGAAACATGCCTGTTCTGTCAATCTATGGGTCCAAGGATAATACATTGAATAAGGAAACATATGATGAATCCAAGAGCTTGATGGACGATAATTTAACTGAATATGTAATCAATGGTGGAAATCATGCTCAATTCGGCTCCTATGGGATTCAATCTGGTGATGGGATAGCGAGCATCTCTCCAGAAGACCAAAGGGACCAAACTGTAAAGGCAATTTTGGATTTCATTTATTAATTTCAAAATTTTATTTTCTTTTTTTACTTTTTATCTTTTTTTATTTTCTAATTCTATTAAAATCCTATTATCGAATTCTATTTTTATACAAACTATTTAATAGATTAAAAACATATATAATTTTATTATGAAATAAATATTCAACTATTTATTATACTAATACTAACTCATAACAAAAAATATTTCTTAAAAACAACGATTAAAACTGATTATTATGCTTAAAATATTCGAAGATTTAGGATATAAAAAACAAATATGTAAAACATGTGGCAATGAGTTTTACTCTCAGGTGGATAGAGACACTTGTGGAGATGCTCCATGTGATGAATATGGATTTATCGGAAATCCTGCAACTGACAAGCCATATGATTTATATGAAATTCAAGAAACTTTTAGAAATTTCTTAAAAGATGAAGGCCACACTCCTATACCTCGTTACCCAACTTTAGCTAAAAGGTGGAGAGATGATGTATTTTTAGTGGGAGCTTCAATATTTTGTTTCCAACCATGGATTACCTCTGGTTTAGTTGAACCTCCAGCTAATCCTCTTGAAGTTGAACAGCCATCCATCCGTCTTAATGATGTGGATAATGTAGGAAGAACCGGAAGGCACATGACTTGCTTTACCATGGGTTCACATACCGTAATCAATAAGCCTGACAACTTCATCTACTGGGAAGATGAAACAATTCGCCTTTGTCATGAGTTCTTCAAGTCAATTGGAATCAATACCGAAGAGATCACTTTCATCAAATCCTGGTGGAAAGGTGGAGGTAACGAAGGCCCATGTTATGAAGTGTGCTGTCGTGGTGTAGAGCTTGCTACCCTTGTTTTCATGCAATACAAAACCCTTGAAAACGGGGACAAGGAAGAGATTCCAATTAAAGTGGTTGATACCGGTTACGGTTTAGAGAGAATCGCATGGATTTCACAAGGAACTCCAACAGCTTATGATGCATGTTTCGCTCCTGTAGTGGACAAGCTTAAGGAAATTACCAATGTTGAAGTCAATGAGGATATCTTGGCTAGAAATGCAGAAATTGCAGGTATGATGGATATTGAGGATATCGGTGATATCAGAGAGCTTCGTCAGCAAGTGGCAGACAGCTTGGACATTTCTCTTGAGGAATACTTGAAGAATGCAGAGCCAATGGAAGCTATTTATATCATTGCAGACCATACAAGATGTTTGGCATTCATGTTAGCTGATGGAATCATCCCATCAAATGTAAAGGAAGGTTACCTTGCAAGACTTGTCTTAAGAAGAACAATCCGTTTCATGAAAGAGTTGAAGATGGAAGAGTCATTATCTGACATTATGGAAATTCAATTGGATTTCTTGAGAAAATTCTATCCTGAAATCGATGAATCCCAAGAGCATATCATGAATATCATCAACCTTGAAGAAGAAAGATATGCAAAAACCATTGAAAAAGGTAAAAAGACTGTTAAAAGAACAATCAAACGTCTTAAGAAAGAAGGAAAAACTTCCATGCCTTTAGAAACATTGATTGACTTATACGATGCTCAAGGTATGCCTCCTGAAACCGTTGAAGAAATGGCAAGCGGAGATAAGGACTTTGAAGTATTTGTGCCAGATAACTTCTTCACAATTGTTGCAGATATGCACGAAGAGGATAAGGTTGCTAAAAAAGAGACTTTAGATATTGATGTTCCAGAAACTGAACTTGACTTCTACAAGGACATTTATCAAAAGGAATCTGACGGAAAGATCATTGAAGTCATTGAAAAAGGAGATACAGTTAACATTATCCTTGATAGAACTATCTTCTACCCTGAAGGAGGAGGTCAGCCATCAGATATTGGTATCATATCCATTGATGGCAAGATCTATGAAGTGACTTATGCTGAAAAATTGAATAACATTGTCTTGCATCACATTGCTGTTCCTAAGGATAGCGATAAAGATGCATTATTTGCTACTTTAAAAGATTATATTGGAACTGAAGTCCATATGGCTATCAATTGGAACAGAAGAATCACTTTAGCAAGACATCACACTGGTACTCACTTGGTCATTGCTGCTGCAAGAAAAGTTTTAGGCCAACACATTTGGCAAGCGGGTGCACAAAAAGGCCTTGCTCGCTCACGTATAGATTTATCCCATTACAAGCGTATCACACAAGAAGAGCTTAATGAAATTGAAAAGCTTGCAAATGAATATGTTATGATGAACATTGATTTGGATATCAATTGGTTAAGCCGTGATGATGCAGAGAAGGAATATGGATTCACCTTATACCAAGGAGGAGTCGTTCCTGGTTCCCAAATAAGAGTTGTAAGGATTCCTGGAATTGATGTACAGGCTTGTGCAGGTACTCACCTTGACAGAACTGGTGAAGTAGGTCCAATCAAGATCAATAAGACTGAAAGGGTTCAAGATGGTGTTGAAAGAATTGATTTCTCAGCAGGACTTGCAGCTATTGACTCCATTCAAGCAGATAAGGAAATCTTAAGGGAAAGTGCAGGTATATTCAGCGTTACCAACGAACAATTGCCTAAGACCTGTGATAGATTCTTTAGCGAATGGAAAGCTCAAAAGAATGAAATCGCTAAATTGCAAAAGGAAATAGCTAATTTGAAAGTAAGCACTTTAGCAGACAATGCAATCGAAATCAATGGTTTGAAAGTTTTAAAGGAAATCATTGATGGAGATATCAAAGAGCTCCAAAAGATTGCTACTGACTTTACCGATAATGACAAGGCAGATGTTGTCTTCATCGGTAACAATGAAGGTAAAATCGTTGGAGCAGCTACTAAGGATTGTGGAATTCAAGTAAATGGCATCATTAAGGAAGCAGCTTCATTGCTTGGAGGTGGCGGTGGTGGCCGTCCTAACTTAGCTCAAGGAGCTGGGCCTAATGCAGATAAAATGCCAGAAGCTTTAGATTTAGCTATTGAACTTTTAAATAAAAATTAATTAATTCTTTAATTATTTTTTATTTTTATTTTTTTAAATATTTTTATAACAATCGTTATATTTATTAACTATAAATTAAATATATAGAAAGATAAAGATATAATTAGAGAAAATATTTTATTGACTAACCTATCATATTTTATGAATTATTCTTTATTCCAATTGATTTTAAATTTTTAATTATTGAGGTATTTTATGAAACATGATTTAATCATTGCCCGTTATGGTGAATTGGCTTTAAAAAGTGACGGGGTTAGAAAAAGATTTGAAAATCGTTTAGCAAATAATATAAGAGCATCAATTGATGCAGAAGTTAAGGTAAGACAAGCAAGAATATATATTTCTCCAAAGGATTTTAATGATGCAATTGAAAAGCTTGAGAGAATATTTGGTATTGTATCTTATTCTCCAGCTGTTACAACAAAATCCACTTTTGAGGATATTGAAAGGGATGTATCAAAGTATGCAGAAAAACTTCACGAGGAAGGACTTTTAGATGAGAACACTAAATTTGCCATTAGCTGCAGAAGGGTTGGAAATCATGAATTTTCATCTCAGGAAATGGCAGCTTTTGCAGGTGCAGTTGTAGTGCGCGAATACTCCTCTCCTGTTGATTTAACAAATCCTGAACTAACTATCTATCTTGAAGTAAGGGATAATGACACTTATATTTTTCATGAGAAAATTCCAGGTCCTGGAGGATTGCCTCTTGGAACTCAAGGAAAGGTTGTTGCACTTGTTTCAAGTGGTATAGATTCTCCTGTAGCTACCTATTTAATGATGAAAAGAGGTTGTCAAGTAATTGCATTATTCTGTGATAATGACCCTTATACAACCCCAGAAGCACTTAAGAACTTCAATGACTTGATAGATCAGTTAAATCTTTATGCAAGTGGTGCCCCTATTAAGAGAAGGGTAGTCAAATATGGAGATTATCTTTCCACCTGCAAATCAGATGCACCAGATAAGATGACTTGTGTATTATGCAAATCAGGAATGTATAAGCTTGCAGGAAAACTTGCCAAGAAAATGCATGCTGAAGCGGTTATTGATGGAAGCAGTTTAGGTCAAGTGGCTTCTCAAACTCTTCCAAACATCCTTGCTACAAGAGAGGATCTTGATGTTCCTGTTTTAAGTCCGCTTATTGGTCTTGATAAGGTAGAGATTACAAGAATTGCTGAAAAGATTGGAACCTTTGAAATCTCTAAAAGGGATGATGGAGGATGTAAGGCAGTTCCTAAATATCCTGAAACTAAAGCCGATGTGGAATTGGTAAAGCAAGTGAAAGAGGATATGAATCAAGAGGAACAATTAGAAAAAGCTTTTAATACTATAGAATATTAATTTATTCTATTTTATTATCTTTAATTATCTTTAATTATCTTTAATTATCTTAATTATTTTTATTATTTTAATTTTTTTTATCTTTTATTTTTATTTATTAATCGGGGAGTTTTATATGAAATCTAAAATTGCAGGCATTGTTTTTATTTTAGGTAGTTTATACTATCTCTTGGCTGAAGCCATTAGTGCATTTTCATTCAATGACTTGTTGACTAACACATATCTTTTTCATACAATTTCAGAACTGGGAATTCCTAACATCAATTCTCCATTAGCCTTTCTGATGAATTCTGCATTTGTAATCATTGGTTTAACTTTCATATTCGGTAATTTCTACAAATTTAAGGATTTCATTATAAAAAATAAGCTTGTTTTCTATATTTTAACCATAGTTTCAGCTATTGGAGTGATAATTGTTGCTATGATTCATGCAGGAAATCCTGTAACTGACGGTTATCATAGCTTAGGTGCCATAATGGCTATTCTTGGTGGTAACATATTGCTCATTATCATATCAAGGTCTATGGATAAGTTTGAAACCTATCAAAAGGTCACTTTGGCCTTAGGAATCATTGGATTAATAGCATTTTGGGTAATGTTCTTTAATATGGAAAGCCTTTACATGCCAGTATTTGAAAGATTATCCGTTTATACCTTGATTATTTGGAGTTTTATCAGTGGAGTTTATTTATTAAGAAATACAAAGGTATATTCATGAATACAAACAGATTTGAAACATTTTTTGATGCAGTTTTAGCAATTATCATAACAGTTTTAGTGTTGAAATTAACTCAACCGGCATCCCCTACTTTAGGTGCTGTTTTAGCATTGAATGCAAGGTTCATTACCTATGCTATTTGTTTTTTAGTGATTTTTATCATTTGGTATGATAATCATAATCTGTTTCAGATCGTTGAAGAGATAGACCATAATGTCTTGACAATATATGCTGTTCAAATATTTGCAATAAGCCTTCTTCCTTATTTTGCAACATGGGTGGCTTTGCATATCAACTCTATTGCAGCAGAAACAATGTATGGGATTGTTTTCCTTGCAATAGACATTCTGTATATTATTTCAATCAATGCAATTTATAGAGCAAATCCTTATAACACTGAATTAGGTCAATCTAAATTCATAAGCGTTTACAGTTACATTCCAATAGCAATAATGATTTTAGGATTTGTTCTCACTTATACAGTCTATGTGCCTGGAATCTATATTTGTGTTCTGCTTTCTGTTATATGTTGGCTAATATTTTCAAGACTGAAAAGCCCAGATAATGGTAGCACTGATAGGTTTGAAGCTTTCATTGATGCAATCATTGCAATCATAATTACAATAATCGTGCTTGAGATTCCTATGGTGGCAAACGGATCATGGGATGCATTCTTTGAAATCAAATTGGAGTTTATAGTTTATGCTGTAAGTTTCATGGTATGCTTTAATTTCTGGAATTACAACAATCATCTTTTTAGCATTGTCAATAAGGTAAATTCCAAGGTTATTTGGATTATTGGCGTTGCATTGTTCCTATTGTCTTTAATTCCATATCTGACTGTATTTGTAAGTTTTAATCCTGATTCATTCTTCCCTAGCTTTTTATATGGGTTGGACTTTGTCTTGATAGTCTTCACTTCACTCATAAATACAAAGGCTTTGAAGGATTCGGATCCTGCAAATATAGCATTGCAAGTGGCTTTGGAAGATAATAAACCTCTTCTTGCAATGGTGATATTGGTATTTATTGGAATGATTATTGGATATTTCGTTTATCCTTTAGCTGTTGTCATAGCATGTTTAGTTTCCATAATCACTATGTGGATACTAACTTAAATGGCACAAATGCTATTTTATTTTCTATTTTTTTAATCTCATTTTTGGATTTAAAATATCTGATATGCCCATTAAATCATAATTATTATATATAATATAAATCAAAAATAATAATGTATATTAAATAACTTAAGAAATTGTTTCGATTTCCAGTTATTTAAAAGTATTTAGTTTGATTAATAATTTAATTATTTTATATTAGCTATTAATTCAAGTAATTAATTATTATAACGATTAGTTATTAATGAATAATTATTTTTTAATAGTTAATTGCTATAATAGTTAATTATTGTTCTTATATTATGAATTAAAGCTAAATATGTACTGCTATTGACTAAAGTGTGTGAATAGTAAATTTTTATTACAGAGGTGTTTTAAGATGAAAACTACTGTTAGTGTAATCAAAGCAGATATTGGAAGTGTTTCTGGACACTGTGTCTCTCATCCTGCATTAATGGAAAAATGTGATGAAGTATTATCCGGTGCTTTAGAAACTGGTATTCTTGAAGATTATTATATTACCCGTTGTGGTGACGACATTGACTTGATCATGACTCACAGAAACGGTGAATTAAACGAAGAAGTTCACAAAACTGCATACGACGCTTTCCTTCAAGCAACTGAAATTGCTAGAGACTTAAAATTATACGGTGCAGGTCAAGACTTATTGACTGACACCTTCTCTGGAAACGTAAAAGGTATGGGTCCAGGTTGTGCAGAAATGGAATTCAAAGAAAGAGGAAGTGACCCTGTAATCGTTTACTGTATGGACAAAACCGAACCAGGTGCATTCAACTTACCTATTTTCAGAATCTTTGCAGATCCATTCAACACTGCAGGTCTTGTAATTGACCCAAGCTTACACGATGGATTCAGTTTTGAAGTATTCGATGTAATGGAACACAAAAAAGTTATCTTAGATTGTCCTGAAGAAATGTACGACTTACTTGCATTAATCGGTTCCACTGGTAGATACGTAATTAAAAGAGTATTCAAGAAAAACGGTGAAATCGCAGCTGCAGTAAGTACTGACAAATTGAACATGTTAGCTGGTGAATATGTAGGTAAAGACGACCCTGTAGCTATTGTAAGAGCTCAATCCGGTTTCCCTGCAAATGGTGAATGTGTAGAACCATTTGCATTCCCACACATGGTAAGTGGATGGATGAGAGGATCCCACAACGGTCCTATGATGCCTACTAGCCAAGAAGAAGCTAACCCAATCAGATTCGACGGACCTCCTAGAGTTGTAGGTTTAGGTTTCCAAGTAACTGATGCTAAATTAATCGGACCTGTAGACTTATTCGATGACCCTGCATTTGATGAAACCAGAAGACAATCTGCAAACATTGCTTCCTACATCAGAAGACATGGTCCATTCGAACCACACAGATTACCAGCTGAAGAAATGGAATACACTTCTTTACCTGGGGTAATGGAAAAATTAGAACCTAGATTCGAAGACATGGATGATGACTAAATCATCTATCTCTTTTTCTTTTTTTATTTAATTTTTATTAGTTTTATTATATTAAAACAATTTATTGTAGGGGGAAAATTATGACTTTTTGTCCAAGCTGTGGAGCTGAAAGAAAAGAAGGAAGTAAATACTGTCATAACTGCGGATATGATTTTGGAAATGTAGGTGCTGAAGTAAATTTAAATTCCAATTCCAATACACAAGCAACTCAAAATTCCATTCCTAATGTCCAATCTGAAAACTCCTATACTTTTTCTAAGATTTTAGGTTATTTATGTGCAATATTAATACCTTTATTTGGAGTTATTTTTGGTATCTACTTAATTACTCGTGATGAAGAGAATGCTAAAAAACATGGAAAGATAATTATTGGACTTTCTATAGTTATATGGTTCCTTTCTTTTATTGCTATGGGTATGTAAACTCTTTATTTATTTTTTTATTTTTAATTTTTTACTTTTAATTTTTAATTTTTAATTTTTAACTATTTTTGTATTTTTTAAATTATTTTTCTTGTTTTTCTAAAAACATAGCCATTTCTCGTGTTTCATTCCCGGAAAGGTCCGTATTTTTCATATCACAATAATATTTGAATCCCAATTTTTCTAAGACTCTTTTTGATTGGTGGTTTTCATATCTGCAGCTTGCATGGATTTTGTTAATCTTCAAATCTTCAAAGGCATGTTTAATCAGTTCTTCACATGCTTCGGCAACTAATCCTTGACCCCAATATTCCTCTCCGATCCAATAGCCTAATTCAACTCCATCCTCGCCCCAGTAGTGGTTGGTGTGTGGATAGAATAAAAGCCCTACACAGCCTATTGCATTGTCATCAATTGTTATTGCATAAGTTTCCCTTTTAGAAAAAACAGTTTTTATAATTTCCAAGCTTTCTTCAACACTTTTGTGTGGTGGCCAACCTGCAATAGGTCCGATTTTAGGATTCTTTGCAAAATGGTATAAGCATTCTGCATCACTTTCCTTCCATGGCCTTAGGACTAGTCGGTCTGTTTTTAAAATCATATTTAAAGGTTTATTTGATAGATTATTTAAATATTTTTTTAGTTTTTCTTTAAAATTTTGATATTTATTTTTAACAAATTTATAATTTTTTTTAATATTTCTATTTTATTTTTAACAAATTTATAATTTTTTTTTAATATTTCTATTTTATTTTTAACAAATTTATAATTTTTTTTTAATATTTCT
>JAZNRM010000001.1:0-3839 GCA_045590695.1 Methanobrevibacter sp. | reverse complement strand
GTTTCTTGAAAAATCTTAAATTTTGTTGTTTATTAGTTCGACCAATAATAATCTAAAGTTTTCTTTAATTACATATAATTATCTTCCTCCCTTTCTTTAGATTATTATTGGCTTTAAAAGAATTTCAACACATCATTTTCTTCTGTTATAATCGCTCTCTATCTAAAATGAAATTCTTGGGAATTAATAAGAACCTTTTATGATTTTTAGAACCATTTTAAAATAACTTAATTGTTATTTAGCAATCTCCAAACAAGTACATAGCGTTCTTTAATCCCAGGTATGCTATGTACTGCCTCTTATTTAATTTTTTTTAAATTTTTAGTTTTTCAGCTGTTTCTTTAGTTGTTTTTAAAATTTTAAAATTTTATTTTTTGTTCAATGATCAATTTTATCCAATAATTTTTTAGGTAAACCTAAAAATTTAGAAAGGTTTATATACTATGAAGACAAATCTATAATTAACAATAAGTTTAGGCATACCTAAACTATTGTGTTATTGAATAAAAATCTGTAATAATCTTGGTTAATGATAAATTCTTAAATTCAAGTAATTGTACATAGTATTAGTTTAATCATAACAATCCAAATCTCTTGAATTTAGAATTTATTATTAATTTTAGTCTAATGAGTTTTACATAAAACACACATCATTTTCTTCTGCATATAATCGCTCTCAAAAATGTAAGATTCAGGGTCCAAATAATCAAGATTATTAATCTCCAAAATTAAATAATTTCAAAAAATTATTTAAACTCAACCTCCAAAATGAGTTCATAGCTTTGCTATGAATTACTTTTCTTTTTTTATTTTTTTTATCTTATTCCAATTAAAAATAGCATTTTTAATAGATTTTTATCCCTTTATCTTTTAAAGTGACTGCTAAGTAGATAAAGGATATTATAAAGAAGTAGAATAGGATCTGTATATCCAATATTCCTGTTTCCACTCCTAATATGGAATAAGTCAATATTAAGCTGTATATTGCAATGTAAAATGAGTCTTTAGTGATTTTGATTATTTTATATCCTGTTCCCAATATGAATCCAAGAAGGCACATCTCAAGAGCAACTCCAATTTTACCGAAATCAACTATCATCTGACCTAATAATGTAGGGGTTACAGTGACTTCAGTTCTCCAAGCTATTAGCTTTCCAACTAACATTCTTGGTCCAAGATCGCTTCCAGGCATTGAACTTGCTATCATTTTACCATGCAATATTCCGAAGTTGCCTGAAATCTGATTCAATAGGTTCAATACATGCATAGTGAAGTTAGCCCTATGTTCCAAGGTAGAGAACATGCTGGTGTTTGTACTTATTGCAAGCTCATTCAATGACCTTAGGTAACCAATTCCCATAATTGCACAAACTCCAATCAATGCACCTATAATCACTTCCCAAACAGATAATATCTCTCCATAATATGCGATAATGATCATCATAAGAAGAATTGCAATGATAGGTGTTCTGTATTCAAGTGTAAGAACAGTTATCATACCGATTAAGGTTAGAACTAGGAATCTGAATCTCACTTGGCTTCTTGATATTTCGCCATTTTTGTATTGGTTCAATCTGTGTGATGCAATAAGCCCTATTCCGGGAATCACCAAGAATACTGGCATTGTAAATATTGGTTTTAATGAGTATCTTAAAGAGGATTTCAATATTGGCAATCCCCCAACTGATGCAATGCTTATGAATAGGAATATTATTCCAATTAATGTAAGGCAAAAACCGATTGAATAGACGTCTTTTGTATTAAACAATGGTATTTGATTCTTTTCGCTATCGTTTAAAACAAGTCTTGGAAGCATTGCAGCACCTATGAAAAATGAGATGAATGCAATCAATATTGTGAATTGCAAATCCCTTGAAACAGGTTCTGTTGCAAGCAGTAAAAAAAGTGTGAATGTGACTAAAACAATAAGAGGTGAAAATATTTCCTCTTTCAATATTTTGCTTTTTTTGAAAATGGATAAAAAGTTTTCACTAGGATACAAGCTCTTGAAATAGCTGTTTACCCATTCATTTTCAATAAATTCAAAGATCTTGAAAATAAGTGTAAATAAAAAGGATTTTCCAATCATATCTTCTATAGTTCTAGAAATTGTGCTAGTTATAGAATATATTAAACTCATATTTTCACTTTATTATCCTTATTGTTCTATGCATTGTTTTACTTAATTTTAATTATAAGTTCTGATTTTTATTTGGCTAGTATGACCGTTGAAATCGCCTAATATTTCACTAGCAGTTTTCAAATCAGTTTTATTTGCTCTATTGATTTCAAGAGCATTGCTTTCAGCATTCATGGCAATGCAAGGCTTTTTATTTTTATATAATGCATTCAACAATTTTTGATATTTCACGTTATCTAAATTGTCTATAGCAATGCTTGTACTGATTTCACAGTTGCTTCCATTAGGCATTTCACTGATTAGATCATTGAGGTTGCTGATTTCCTTTGGAGCAACTGTAATGTCCTTGACATTATTGTAGGTATCTCCATTAGATTCCAAGCTTATTGAATCGATAAATAGGTCTGCATTTGGCACATCCTTGTAGAATCCAGCAAGCAATTGTTTGCCATTATCATCAATGAGAACGTTTACTTTTTCCTTTTCACTCTCTCCTAACCACAGGACTTTTCCATTCAGTTCAACCTTTTCTCCGGTTTTTGCATCGGTACCTGCAATTGTGCTTGTAACCACATTACCATTTTTGTAGTAATCCAAATAGGTCTCAAGTATTTTTGCATTGGTTGAATAGTCAAAAGAAGTGGCTGAAGCATTTGATGAGTCATCATCAGCCATATGGTAAATGGCAAATCCCACTGCACCGATTATGCAGATTATTATTAAAATGTCAATGATTGTAATCTTATTTAAAAACCCTGGCTTTTTCATATCTATAACCTGAAAAACTTTTAAGTATGTTTCTAAGAATGTTTTAATATTAATGTATTGATTTTTTTATTTTAGCTATTCTTCGTAAATAGCTCCTAAAGGACACATGTCCATGCATATTCCACAGTCATCACAGCCGTCCTTAATAATCATGGTGTATCCTCTTTTCTCAATCAAGTCTTTTGGACAAACAGGTATGCATTTTTCACAAACTCCACATTCATCTAAATCAATAACTATCAATATATCGCCTCATAAACTATTTTAGTGAATTTTGTAAATTATTAAAATTCATTGAAATTTCTTATTTAATAATTTATTATCTTTTAATAAAATTTTATTTAATACTATTTTAAGATATAATCATTTTTCTTTATATAATTTTGTGAATTTCTGATTATTTTCCAAAAATTTTATTCCAAAGTTCCTTCATTTTAGCTTTATTTAACGATTTTTCATCAGCGTTTTTTTATATCCACAACCTTTATATATCATAAAGTTTAAAATAATATTGTTGTATTATTATGCAAGGGTTCCCGAGCGGCCAAAGGGGAAGGACTTAAGATCCTTTGGTGTAGACCTACGAGGGTTCGAATCCCTTCCCTTGCACTTTTTTATAGATTTTTCCGATTTTTACTGCCTTAGTGGCTCAGCCGGTAGAGCGCTACCTTGGTAAGGTAGAAGTCGGGGGTTCGAATCCCCCCTAAGGCTCTTTTTTCTAATTAATTCAAAAAGGATTAATTAGTTTTTTATTTTTTTTTTCAACGAAAGTTGTTTTTTTTTAAATTAGTCTATTTAAGGTATCATACTCTAAAAGTATCATACCTTAAATACTAATTGTAAGTTTTTTATAATCTCAAGATTATTTTTTCTTTTCTCATTTGCTGTGAATTTGTTAAGTTATGAATTAATTCATGATAGTTTGAATTCA